>NZ_JBEYKR010000194.1:0-10876 GCF_040703535.1 Streptomyces sp. NPDC007346 | reverse complement strand
GGGCCAGGTCGCTGCGGTAGGACGCTCGGGTGTAGTCGGAAAGCCCCTTCTCCAGCCACAGGGCGACGAGGAACTGGTCGATCAGCGGGTGGTCGCTCCGACGGGTGCCCGCCCGGATCCACGGGCCCGCCGTTCTAGCGGATCGTGAAGTGGACCGCGTCCTCCAGGATCGGCACGTCCAGCCACGGCCTCGGCTGCGCGACCAGGGCCAGCAGCACGATCAGGGTGCCCATCAGCCCGTACGTCACCAGGTCGGTGAAGCGGGACCGCACCGCGAGCATGCCGACCGAGGGCACCACCCAGCGCAGGACCGCCCCGGCGATGAGAGCCGCGCCGATCAGGATGGTGCCGATGCGGAACGCCTCGGCGAACGGGTCCAGGGCCACGATCAGCAGGCCGGCGCCCACGGTGCCGACCACGCTGAGCAGCGGCCACTGCCGGGCCGGAGCGGGCGCGTCGCGCGGGGCGGCCCGGCCGCCGCCCTCGGGGCGGGCGGTGTCCCGGGTGAAGAGCGGGAACCGCCGGGACCTGCGGGGCGGGCCGGCCTCGCCGGCCGCCCGGTCCACCGTCCCGCCGGCTGTCTCACCGGCTGTCCCGTCGGCCGGGGCGGGGTCGGCCGGACTCGTACCAGCACCCATGGGGTTCCCTCCGGATCCGGCCGTCAGCCCGCGGCGGCCGCGTCGGCGGCCTCGGCGGCGGTCCGCTCGGCCGCCTCGACCACGTTGACCAGGAGCTGGGCGCGGGTCATCGGGCCGACACCGCCGGGGTTCGGGGCGACCCAGGCCGCCACCTCACGGACCCCCGGGTGCACATCGCCGGCGATCTTGCCGTTCTCGTCCCGGCTGACGCCGACGTCGAGCACGGCCGCGCCCGGCTTGACGTCCTCGGGCTTGATCAGGTGCTGGACACCCGCGGCGGCGACGATGATGTCGGCCTGGCGCAGGTGCGAGGAGAGGTCCCGGGTGCCGGTGTGGCACTGGGTCACCGTGGCGTTCTCCGACTTACGGGTCAGCAGCAGCGGGATCGACCGGCCGATGGTGACGCCGCGTCCGACGATCACGACATGCGCCCCGTCGATCTCCACGCCGTGCGCGCGCAGCAGCTGGACGACGCCCTGCGGGGTGCAGGGCAGCGGGCCGCTCTCGTTGAGGACGAGCCGGCCGAGGCTCATCGGGTGGAGCCCGTCGGCGTCCTTCGCCGGGTCCATCAGCTCCAGGACGCGGTTGGTGTCGATGCCCTTGGGCAGCGGCAGCTGGACGATGTAACCGGTGCACTCCGGGTCGGCGTTGAGCTCCCGTACGACCTCCTCGATCTCCTCCTGGGTGGCGGTGTCGGGGAGTTCGCGCTGGATGGAGCCGATACCCACCTCGGCGCAGTCGCGGTGCTTGCCGTTCACGTACCAGCGGCTGCCCGGGTCGTCCCCGACGAGCAGGGTTCCGAGGCCGGGGGTGATCCCCTGCGCCTTGAGGGCCGCCACACGGACGGTCAGATCGGATTTGATCGCGGCAGCGGTGGCCTTGCCATCGAGAATCTGGGCAGTCATGGCCCCATCCTCGCGGATGACCCCGCCCGCATACCAATTGCCTGTGCCTCATCTGTGTCCCGCCCATGGCCGAGATTGCACTTGCACAACGTCCGCCGCCTTGGGCTGGACAAACGCGGGTCGCGCTTATAACGATGAGAGCCGCGGTTGTACGGGGGGCGGGCCGCTGACGTCGTCCTTCCTCCGTGTGGCCATCCGTCCCCCACACGTCTGTTGAAGGAACACCCCATATGAGCTTCGGCGACCCCAACAACCCGTACGGGCAGCAGCCCGGCCAGCCTCCCCAGGGCCCGCCGCAGGGGCAGCCCGGCTACGGCTACCCGCAGCAGGCTCCTCAGGGTGTTCCGCCGCAGGGCTACGGCTATCCCCAGCAGCAGCCCGGCTACCCCCAGCAGCAGCCGGGGTACCCGCAGCAGCCCGGCCAGCCCTACGGCGGCGGCTACCCGCAGCAGCAGCCCGGCTACGGCTCCATGCCGGAGCTGGCGCACTGGGGTCTGCGGGCGGGCGGCCTACTCATCGACGGAATCGTCATCGGCGGCCCGTACCTCGTCCTCGTCGGCATCGGCAGCGCCATGGGGGACGCGGCCGGTGGCATCGTCGTCCTGCTCGGCGTCCTCCTGGTGATCGGCCTCTCCTTCTGGCAGCTGTACCAGGAGGGCACCACCGGCCAGACGATCGGCAAGAAGGCCGTGGGCATCCGCGTGCTGCGCGAGGCCGACGGCCGTCCGCTGGGCTTCGGCATGGCCTTCGTGCGCCGCCTGGCCCACTTCCTGGACAGCATCGCCTGCTACATCGGCTGGCTGTGGCCGCTGTGGGACGAGAAGAAGCAGACGTTCGCGGACAAGGTGTGCTCGTCGGTGGTCGTCAAGGCCGGCTGACGCCCCGCACACGTCACCGCGCGAAGGCCGCACCCTACGAGGCACCGGGTGCGGCCTTCGCGCGTACGGCCGGGGCCGGGGCCGCTCCCGCCCGCGCCCGCTCAGTCCTTCCCCGCCCCCGGGAGCTCCGCCGGCTCCGGCGTCGTACGTTCCATCACCACGAAGCTGCCGCCCTGGTGCTTGAGCCGGTACCGCGCCTCGGGGTGGAGCTGCTCGGCGTACGCCACCGGGTCCTGGATCGGCCGTGCCCAGCCGAAGTCCAGGTTGATGGCGACGATGTCGGGGGCGGTGCCCGGGGCGCCCCCGATCCAGTAGACGGTCCGGTCGGAGGTGAGGTGGGCCATGAGGGTGATGTCGGTCTCGACCCGCGCCCCGACCGGGATGACCTTCAGCGCCTCCCGGGCCGCCTGGCTGCGGGCGTCGTCGACGGCGCTGTAGGAGTGCGGGCGCAGCAGGTCGCGCAGCGGCAGGTGCTGGGTCATCGCGACGGCGACGGCGGCGGCGACGGGGACGGCCACCTTCGCGTACGAGGCGAGCCAGGGGCGGTGCGATCCGCGGCTGCGGCGGACGCCGTCGGCCATCGCCAGGAAGAGCACCGGCATCAGGATCGCGCTGTAGTGCCAGACCATGCCCCAGTGGTTGCTGTCCTGGGAGAGCAGCCGCCAGCCGAGCGTGGGGACGATCAGCAGCGTCAGCGGCGAGCGCAGCGCCATGAACGCGGTGATGCCGACCAGGAAGACCAGCATCTCGATCTTGACGGAGGAGTTCAGGACGCCGAGGACCGAGTCCAGCATCGCGACGTCCTGCTCGCCGTTCTTGTCGATCTTCTGCCAGTAGTCGTACGTGCCCGCGCTGCTGGCCGCCGGGATGAGGACCATGAGGGTGACCACGAAGGCGGCCACCCCGAACACGGCGAGCAGCGCGCCCTGGAGGCGGCGCCCGTACACGAACAGCAGGAAGCCGACGACCGCGACGGTCGCGCCGAGGTCCTCCTTGACCAGGACCAGCGGCAGCGACCACAGGAGCGCCGCCGTCCACCGCTCCAGGAGCAGCGCCCGGCAGACGAGGGCCAGCAGCGGGACGGCGAAGGCGATCTCGTGGAAGTCGGACTTCACCGCTTCCTGGATGCCCCAGGAGAGTCCGTACGCGACGGTGACGCAGAGCCCGGAGCGGCCGCCGAGGAGCTGCTGCGTGGTGCGGCCGACCACGACCGCCCCCAGCGCGAACAGGGCGGCCTGGGCGAGGAGCAGGGACTCGGCGGAGGGCCAGAGCCAGTAGAGCGGGGCCAGCAGCGCGACGATCGGCGAGAAGTGGTCGCCGAGGATCAGATAGCCGGGGCCCTTGATGTCGACGACCGGCGCCTCGAGGCCGGCGTAGGCCCGTACCTCCTGCTCGAAGATCCCGAGGTCCCAGGAGGGCGAGCCGAAGCGGCTGTACTGGAGGTAGGAGTAGAGGAAGTAGAGCCCGCACAGGATCGCGGCGGCGATCAGATAGGGCCACAGGGGGACGCGGGCGGCAGCGGCGGCGGCCTCCGTGCTCGGGGAGTCGCCCGCCGGGCGGGCGTCCGGGCCCGTCCCCTGCGCGGGGAGCCGTCCCGGTTCCGACCGGTCCGTTCCACTCTTGTTCAGCTCAAGCACGGTGACTGCCCCCGCTAGGGATTCTCTGGCCGTTCACGGCATACGGCCGTTCATTAGAACAGAGCGGCGAGGCGATCCCGTACGACGGACACGGCCGTGGCCGCACCCTTCGAGGTGCGGCCACGGCGCGTACGGGTACCGGTCGGTGCCGGTGTCAGTGGAAGAAGTGGCGCGTGCCGGTGAAGTACATGGTGACGCCCGCCTTCTTCGCGGCCTCGATCACCAGCTCGTCGCGGACGGAGCCGCCGGGCTGGGCGACCGCCTTGATGCCGGCGGCGGTGAGGATCTCCAGCCCGTCGGGGAACGGGAAGAACGCGTCGGACGCGGCGTACGAGCCGGCCGCCCGCTCCTGGCCCGCCCGCTCGACGGCGAGCTTCGCGGAGTCGACCCGGTTGACCTGGCCCATGCCGACGCCGACCGAGGCGCCGTCCTTGGCGAGCAGGATCGCGTTGGACTTGACCGCGCGACTCGCCTTCCAGGCGAAGGCCAGCTCCTTCAGCTCGGCCTCGGAGAGCGCCTCGCCGGTGGCGAGCGTCCAGTTGGCCGGGTCGTCGCCCTCGGCCTGGAGCCGGTCGGCGACCTGGAGCAGCGCCCCGCCGTCGATGGGCTTGACCTCGACCTCGACGGCCGGGGCCTCGGGGGCGCGCAGCACCCGGATGTTCTTCTTGCGGGCCAGCACCTCGAGGGCGCCGTCCTCGTAGGCCGGGGCGACGATGACCTCGGTGAAGATCTCCGCGACCTGCTCGGCCAGCGCGACCGTCACCGGGCGGTTGACGGCGATGATCCCGCCGAAGGCCGAGGCCGGGTCGCAGGCGTGGGCCTTGCGGTGCGCCTCGGCGACGTCGTCGGCGATGGCGATGCCGCACGGGTTGGCGTGCTTGATGATCGCGACGCACGGCTCGGCGTGGTCGTACGCGGCCCGGCGCGCGGCGTCGGTGTCCGTGTAGTTGTTGTACGACATCTCCTTGCCGTGCAGCTGCTCCGCCTCGGCCAGTCCGCCGGAGCCCGAGGTGTAGAGGGCGGCGGGCTGGTGCGGGTTCTCGCCGTAGCGCAGGACGTTCTTGCGGGCGAAGGCGTCGCCCAGGAACGCGGGGAGGCCCGAGTCGTCGGCGGCCGCGTAACCGTCGGCGAACCACGAGGCCACGGCCACGTCGTAGGCGGCGGTGTGCTGGAACGCCTCGGCGGCCAGGCGCTTGCGGGCGGTGAGGTCGAAGCCGCCCGCCTTGACGGCGGCGAGGACGTCCGCGTACCGCTCGGGGCTGGTCACCACGGCGACCGAGGGGTGGTTCTTGGCGGCGGCGCGGACCATCGAGGGGCCGCCGATGTCGATCTGCTCCACGCACGCGTCGTCGGAGGCGCCGGAGGCGACGGTCTCCTTGAACGGGTAGAGGTTCACGACCACCAGGTCGAAGGGCTCGACGCCCAGCTCGGACAGCTGCTCGCGGTGGGCGTCCAGGCGCAGGTCGGCGAGGATGCCGGCGTGGACGCGGGGGTGCAGCGTCTTGACGCGGCCGTCCAGGCACTCGGGGAAGCCGGTGAGCTCCTCCACCTTGGTGACCGGTACTCCGGCGGCGGCGATCCTCCCGGCGGTCGAGCCGGTGGAGACAAGCTCGACGCCCGCCTCGTGCAGACCGCGGGCGAGGTCTTCGAGCCCCGTCTTGTCGTAGACGCTGACCAGGGCGCGGCGGATGGGCTTATTCACCGACATGACCGAGATGAACCTTTCGTCCCTCAATGCGATGGCCGTCACGGGCGATCCGCCCCACGGCCTCGACGAGCAGCGAGCGCTCGACTTCCTTGATGCGTTCATGGAGGGCGGCTTCGCCCTCCGGGGTGTCCTCCTCGGTCACCTCGACCACGCCCTGCGCGATGATCGGACCGGTGTCGACACCGTCGTCGACGAAGTGGACGGTGCAGCCCGTGACCTTGACGCCGTACGCGAGCGCGTCACGCACTCCGTGGGCGCCGGGGAAGCTGGGCAGCAGGGCGGGGTGGGTGTTGATGAACCGGCCGCCGAAGGCGGCGAGGAACGCGGGGCCCACGATCTTCATGAAACCGGCGGAGACGACGAGGTCCGGGCGGTGCCCGGCGACGGCCGCGGTGAGCGCCTCGTCCCACTCCGCCCGCGTCGCGTGCTCCTTGAGCTTGCACACGAACGTGGGGATTCCGGCCCGCTCGGCCCGCTCCAGACCACCGGCCTTGTCACGGTCCGCGCCGACGGCGACGATCTGCGCTCCGTAGGCCGCCGGGTCGTCGCCGACGGCGTCGAGCAGGGCCTGGAGGTTCGTACCGGATCCGGAGACCAGCACGACCAGCCGGGCCGGAGGGGCGGAGGGGGGCGGGGAGGCCACGTCTGGGCCCTTTCTCGCGTGGTGACACAGGCTCGGGGGTGCTCTTTGTAGGGTCGTACGAAAGAATCGCTTCGCCCGATACGGGGAACCCTACGAACGAGCCGACCGTCAGCAACGATACCGGCACACCCGGCGGCCCCCACGGGACGGGGGCCGGGCCTAGAGGTAGCGTCAGGGGACAGCGAGCCGTCCACCGGGCGGACGAACCGTCCTTCGGACGGACATGACGAGATGGGGAAGACGTTCACCACATGCCGGACCGACGCCGTCGCACCGCCTTCCGCCTCCCGTTGCCCGCGCGGGCCGCTCTGCTGACGCGGGACCTCCACTCCTCCGCGCCCGACTCCTCCCCGGGTTCCCCGCCCGCCCCGGGCTCCTCGGGCTCCTCGGGTTCTTCCGGTTCCGCCTCGTCGCCGGACGCGCCCGCGAAGCCGGACGACGACAATCCGTTCGCCCCGCCGCCCGCCGACCGGCCCGACCAGCCGTGGCAGCCCCGCCACCCCTCGGGTCCGGAGAACGGCGGCGAGGGCGACGACTCCGGCTCCGGTGGCCGCCCGTCGTGGGGCAGCCAGTGGAGCAAGAAGCAGCCCGGCCGGGGCAACGGCGGCTTCGGCGGCCGTTCCGGCTCGAACGGCCCGGCCGGCCGGGGCGGGTCGGACGGCGGTGCCGGCGGGAAGCGCTGGGACCCCACCGACCCCGTGCAGCGGCGCGCCCGCTATGCGCTGCTCGGCGGCATCTGGGCCGTCTTCTTCGCGCTCTTCGACCTCCCGGAGATCGCCCTGCTGCTGGGCGCGCTCTCCGTGTACTGGGCCGTCAGCTCGCTGCGCTCCCAGCCCAAGAGCCCGTCCGCGACGGACCGTACGGCGGTCGCGGCCCCGGACACCGCGGCTCCGGCCGCGGGCGACGGGGGCGCCTCACCGGCGGCCACCACGCCCCGCAACGGCAACCGCCCGCAGACCACGGCGGCGATCAGCGGTCTGGTGACCGCCCTGCTGGCGCTGGTCATCGTGGTCACGACGTTCACCGTGCAGCTCGTCTACCGCGACTACTACACCTGCGTGAACGACGCCCTGACCAAGACCGGCGCGGTGGCCTGCAACGACCAGCTGCCGAAGCCGCTGGAACCGCTCTTCGGCGTCAAGGAGTAGCGCCCCGGCCGTCCACGTCGGCGGGCTGCGCGTCGGCCTTCCCGCCGCCGGGCCGTTCGTCGGCGGGCTGTTCGCCGGCGGCCGGAACGCGTGCGGGGAAGTCGGCCATCAGGCCGCCGGAGCCCTGCTTGAGGGAGGCCCACCGGGCCTCCCTCGCCTCTTTCTCGTGCCAGGGGCCGGTCTTCTCGTGCCAGGGGTCGGTCGGCAGGAAGTCGTACGGTGCGAAGTCCGCGTCGTCCGTGGCCGTATCCGTGCCGTCCGCCGGGGCCGCCTCCCGCGGACCGGGGCCGGGCTCACGTGCGGCCGCGTCCTTCGGCTGCCGCGCCACGGCCGGCACGGCCTCCTTCTCCGCCGGAGCCGCGTCCGCGCGCGTGCCCGTACCCGTACCCGGCGGTACGTCCCTGCGCCAGGCCCAGCCCGGTTCGCGCAGCCGCCACACCCGCAGGAGCAGGGCCGCCGGTACGCCGATGGCCGCCGTCCACGCCAGCGCCGCCGCCCCCGTCAGCCACCACACGGGCCCGAACGCGCCGAGCGCCCCCGACCCCAGCGGGCCGCCCGCCACCGCCGCGAGCAGCGCCGTACCGGCCCCGCACCCCAGCGCCGCGAGGCCGGTCACCAGCGCCGTCGCGCGCGGGCTCCAGGCCTGCGCGCGGGGGGCGTCGGCGGGGGCGGCCCTGCCGACGGCGCACCAGGCGAGGGCCAGCGCGGCCACGACCGGTACGGCGAGGGCCGCCCAGTTCAGCGGGGTGGCCGGGCCCTGGTCCGGGGCCGCCGCCAGCAGCGGGAAGGGGGGCACGGCCGGGGTCCCGGTCAGGCCGAGCGGGGTGGCCGTGGCTCCTGTACCGAGCGCGAAGCCGGGGCCGAGCCCGTACGCGGCGCCCCACAGCGCGGCGTTCGGCACCAGCGACGCGGCGAGCAACAGCACCGAGACCCGCCCCGACCAGTCGCCGGAGAGCGCCAGGAAGGAGTCCTGGGCCGCCGCGGCGTTCCGCCCCAGGGCCACCGCCACCAGGAGCGCGCCCCCGCCCAGCAGCGCCACCGTCCCCACCGCCGCCGCCCGGAACGCGGCCTCGGCCCGGTCGCGGACGAGGGTCCGCGCGAGGGCCTCCTGGAGCGCCAGGGGCGACCAGGACGGCAGCGGCCCGAGCGGGCGTCCGGCGGCCGTCCACACCCCGGCCGCCGCCGCACCGGCCACCACCAGCGCCACCGGGAACGCCAGCGTCTGCGGGACGACGTGCAGCGACCCGCCCCGGGCGTAGGCCGCCGCCCCCGCCGCGACCAGCAGGTATCCCGCGGTCACCGCGCAGACCGCGCCGGTCCGCGGGGGCCTTTGCCCTCCCTCCTCCGGCTCCGCCGCATCGCGTCCCGCCCGGTGTGCCAGCCAGAGGGGACCCACCATGAGGAGCAGCGGGACCACGCCGACCGGGGCCGGAGCGCCGCCGAGAGTGTCGGGCCTGACCAGCTCGGCACCGTGCGCGAGCAGCCAGACCGCCGCCGCCGCGCGCAGCGCGCCGCCGGGTCCGCTGTCCGGGTACGGGGAGCTGATCCAGAGCGCCATCACCAGCACGGCCAGCGCGCCCAGCCCCAGCCCGGCGGCGGCTCCGCCGCGCAGGAAGGCGGCGACCAGGGCGAGGGCCCTGGTCCGCTCGGGCGGCAACATCGGGCTGTGTTCGGTCATTTGGGTCACGGCGCCCATGCTCCCAACGACACGCGCTTATATCGCGTAACGCGCGAACAGCGGTTGTGTCGCTCAATATACGTTTATGTACTTTTTCTCCCAGTGCAGCGCTGCCGGGGGTCGTCCATGACCCGGAGCACCACCGACGAGGCCGCCGCACCGCCGCTGCCCTCCCCCAAGGGGCGCCGCAGGCTGCGCGAGGCGAAGTCGCTGAGCGAGCAGCAGGTGGCGGAGGCCGTGGGCGTCACGCGTGCCACCGTGCGCTCCTGGGAGACGGGGCGCACGAGCCCGCGCGGCCGCAAGCGCGCGCTGTACATCAGGCTCATCGCACCCGATCCGGGGCCGTCGGCGCCGGCAGCGGCCTCCGCCACGAAGCCCAAGGCCGTACGGCGGAAGGCACGGCCGACAACGGAACCTCTGGCCGGGCCGGCCTCGGAGCGGTCGACGCGGCAACCACTGGCCGACCCCGCCCCTGGACGGCCGACGCCGGAAGCTTCGCCCGAACCGGCGCCACCGGGCGCGGCGGTGGCGCCCTCGCCCGTGCTCGCCTCCGTGCTCGCCTCCGTGCCCGCCGACCCGCCCGCGCCCACCGAGTCGTCGGCGCCCACCGGCTCGTCCGCGCCCCCGAACGCGGCGGCACCCCCCGTGCCGGCGGCCCCTCCCCCACCACCCGAGCCGGAGACCGGAACCCCCCGGCTCTCCCCCGACGAGGCGTTCGACGCGCTGTACGCCCACGCCGCCCCCGGCCTCGTACGGCAGACCTACCTCCTGAGCGGCCGCCGCGCCCTGGCCCGCGAGTCCGTCGAGCGGGCCTTCCAACTGGCCTGGCACCGCTGGCCCGAGGTGGCCGTGGACCGGGACCCGGTCGGCTGGGTGCGGGCGGCGGCGTACGAGTACGCGATGTCTCCCTGGCACCGGCTGCGCCGCGTCCACCGGCACCCCGACGCCCCGCCCGCCGAACCGGCCGGACGGGCCCTGTTCGAGGCGCTGCTCGAACTGCCCCCGGCCTACCGGCGCACCCTGCTCCTCTACGACGGGGTCGGCCTGGACCTGCCGGAGACCGCGGCCGAGACGGAGGCGTCCACCCCGGCGGCGGCGGGACGGCTGGAGACGGCTCGGGCCGCCGTCGCCGACCGGCTGCCCGAACTGGCGGCCGCCGCCTCGCCCGCCGAACAGTCCGAGCTGCTCCACGACCGGCTCGGCGGGCTCGCCCACGCCGCGCACGTCCCGGCCCCACCGCCCGCCCGCACCGTGCGCACCGGCGGCGAGAACAAGGCGCGGCTGTGGACCAGGGCCGCCATCGCCTTCGCCGCCCTGCTCATCGGCACGACCGCCCTGACCCTGCACACGGCCCCCACCCACTACGAGCCGCCCCTCTCGCCCCCCGAACGGGTCGGGGGCGTACCGCCGCGCGGTGGTCCGCAGAAGCTGACCCCGCAGGACCTGAAGCTGCAGAAGGCGCTGAAGGAGCAGTTGGCGCACGGCCCGGAACGGCTGGTGCCACGTATCCCCTGAGCCCGGTGGACGGCGGGAACGGGAAACGGCGGGTAGTTGTCCCAGCTGCCGGCACTGCCGGTGATGCTCAGGCGCGGGTCGGCCGTGGGGCGCTTGCGCACCATGTTGATCGCCGCCGACGGCGTG
>NZ_JBEYKR010000193.1:0-10900 GCF_040703535.1 Streptomyces sp. NPDC007346 | reverse complement strand
CCGTTATTACATGCCCCCCCGCCGCCGCACTAAAGCACTGTCCCCCCGGGCCCCGGCCAGCGGTCGGGGGGGGGGTCGGCCCGCCGCGGCCGGCCGTACGCCGGTCGGTCAGCGACCGAAGTAGGAGTCGAAGTTCTGGCTGAACTCCCAGTTGTTGAACCGGTCCCAGTTGATCGACCAGGTCATCAGCCCGCGCAGGTCGGTCCAGGTCCCGTGGGTCTGGTAGGAGCCGCAGTCGGTCTTCTTGATCAGGCAGTTGAGCGCCTTGTTGACCTCGGCCGGTGAGGTGTGGCCGTTGCCCGCCTGGGTGGAGGCCGGCAGGCCGATGGCGACCTGGTCGGGGCGCAGGCCCGGGAAGACCCGGCTGGTGTCGCCCGCGACCGGGAAGCCGGCGAGCAGCATGTCGGTCATCGCGATGTGGAAGTCCGCGCCGCCCATCGAGTGGTACTGGTTGTCCAGGCCCATGATCGGGCCGGAGTTGTAGTCCTGGACGTGCAGCAGGGTCAGGTCGTCGCGCAGGGCGTGGATGACCGGCAGGTAGGCGCCGGCGCGCGGGTCCTGGCCGCCCCAGGGGCCGGAGCCGTAGAACTGGTAGCCGAGCTGGACGAAGAACGTCTCGGGCGCCATCGTGAGGACGAAGTCGG
Organism: Streptomyces sp. NPDC007346; assembly: GCF_040703535.1. Lineage (NCBI taxonomy): Bacteria > Bacillati > Actinomycetota > Actinomycetes > Kitasatosporales > Streptomycetaceae > Streptomyces > Streptomyces sp. NPDC007346. The sequence continues at coordinate 10,256 of NZ_JBEYKR010000193.1, read as the reverse complement.
AGCCGTACTTCGCCTTGAGGGTCTTCACCGCGGAGATCAGGTTGACGATCACCGGCGAGGTCGGGGAGCGGAAGTCGGTGTCCCCGGTGTTCAGCGAGAGGGAGTGGCCTTCGAAGTCGATGTCCAGGCCGTCCAGGCCGTAGGTGTCGATGATCTTCGAGACCGAGGTGACGAAGGCGTCCCGGGCGGCGGTGGAGGCGAGCTGCACCTGGCCGTTCTGGCCTCCGATGGAGATCAGGACCTTCTTGCCCGCGGCCTGCTTGGCCTTGATGGCCGCCTTGAAGTCCGCCTCGGACTCGACGTTCGGGCACTCGGCGACCGGGCAGAGCGAGAAGCGGATGTCGCCGGAGGTGACGGAGGTGGGCTCGCCGAAGGCGAGGTTGATGACGTCCCAGGAGTCGGGCACGTCCGCCATACGGGTGTAGCCGGAGCCGTTGGCGAAGCTGGAGTGCAGGTAGCCGACGAGCGCACGGGCGGGCAGCTTGCTGTCGCCGCCGCCCCCGCCGCCCGCCGTGGTGGTCGCGGTGACGGCGGCCGACTTCGCGGACTCGCCGGCCGCGTTGACCGCGGCGACCTGGAAGCTGTACGCGGTGGAGGCGGTCAGCCCCGTCACGGTGGCGGACGGCCCGGTGGCCGTGGCCACCTTCGTACCGCCGCGGTAGACGTTGTAGCCACTCGCGCCGGAGACGGCGTTCCAGGAGAGCGCGACGGAGGTGGAGGTGATCGCGGTGGTCTTCAGGCCCGCGGGGACGGCGGGGACGACGACCGGGTCGCCGCCGGGGCCGACGAGGGTGAGGTCGTCGACGTAGTGGGCGGGGGAGCCGTACCAGCCGTGGGTGTAGACGTTGACGGAGGTGGTGGAGGGGCCCGTGGTGAAGCTGGTGGTGAGCTGCTTCCAGGCGCCGGTGGACTGGGTCCAGGTGGAGACGTCGGTGGTGCCGGTGCCGGTGGCGCCCAGGTAGACGGGGCTGCCCTGTACCCAGGCGCTCAGCGTGTACCGGGAGTTGGGCTTGACCGTGACCGCCTGGGAGCACCTGGCGTTGTCGCTGCCCGCCGGGGTCGCCTTCAGGGCGGCGGTGCCGCCGTGCGTCGGGGTGGAGACGACCGCGCCGCTGGAGGCGGTACAGCTCCAGCCGTCGAGGCCCGCCTCGAAGCCGCCGTTACGCGCCACGTCCACGTCCGCCGCACTGGCCGCCGGTGCCGTGGCGACCAGGGCACCGGCAGCGAGCACCGCGGCCGTACAGGTGGCCAGAAGTCCGGTAAATCTGACGGTTGGTCCCGTGCGTTCCACAACAGCCTCCGTGCAGGGGGGAATTGGGTGTGGCGTGCGCACAACATGGTCCAGACCAATCAAGTTGTCAAGACCTCTGGCAGCGGGTCACCTCTCCGCGCGGCCCTCCTGGGCCGCGGCTCCGGCCGCCTCGTGCGTCGCCCGTTCCAGCAGCCCCGCGTCCGTGAGGGTCCCCGAACCGTCCGGCGGGATCAGCCACCGCACTCCCCCGGCCGCCCGGCCCGGATGGGGGACGACGATCCAGGTGCCGGGGCCGGCGCCCCGGATTCCGGTGCCGAGCCAGTGGGACGCGGTGCCCGGCGGGACGAAGAAGCCCACGCGGGACTCGCCGCAGTCGGCGAGGACCGGTCCGGGCCGGTCGACGAGGCGGGTGAGCACGTCGAGCGTGGGATATCCCAGCTCGCCCGGCAGGATCAGCACGTCCCAGCGCCGGCCGGCGGGGAGGAGCGCGATCCCCTGCGGATTGCGCTCCCACTCCCACCGGCAGGCGCCGGGGTCCGGTGCCGCCGATGTGAGCCACTCGACCGCGGCCCTGGTCTCCGAGCCAGTCATGACCAGCCTCCCGTTGACGTGGTCACCGGCAGGGTCCTGCCGGTGCGTACACGGGCGAGAGAGCGTCGGGCGCGAACTATGACGCGGGTCGAGGCTACTTGTTGGTAGTGAAGTGGGTCACAGCACCGTCGACCGGTGGCCGGACCACCGGTCGACGGGCCACCGGGCCGACGACGGGCTGCCCGGCCGCCGGGTCAGCTGTCGAAGCCGAGACCCAGCCTGTCCATGGTCCGCAGCCACAGATCGCGGCGTCCGCCGTTGGTGTCGGTGCGGGCCAGGGACCGCTTGGTGATCTCGATCCCGGCCCAGGCGAACGGCTCCGGCGGGAACGGCACCGGCTTCGAGCGGACCATCTCCAGACGGGTCCGCTCGCTCTCCTCACCCGCGAGCAGATCGAGCATCACCTCGGCCCCGAAACGCGTCGAGCCGACGCCGAGACCGGTGAATCCGGCGGCGTACGCGACCCGCCCCCGATGGGCCGTTCCGAAGAATGCCGTGAAGCGTGAACACGTGTCGATCGCACCGCCCCAGGCGTGCGAGAAACGCACTCCGGAAAGCTGCGGAAAACAGCGGAAGAACTGCTCCGCAAGGGTCAGGAAGGTCTTCGGACGCTGGTCCAGATCGGCGCTGAGCTTTCCCCCGTACGGATAGATCGCGTCGTATCCGCCCCACAGGATCCGGTTGTCCGCGGAGAGCCGGAAGTAATGGAACCGATTGGCGCTGTCACCCAGCCCCTGGCGCCCCTTCCAGCCGATGGATTCCAGCTGCCCGGAGGTGAGCGGCTCGGTCATCAGCGCGTAGTCGTAGACCGGCACGGTGTACGGGCGGACCCGCCTGACGAGCGAGGGGAAGATGTTGGTGCCGAGCGCGACCCGGCGGGCGAAGAGCCGCCCGTACGGTGTACGCACCGCCATCCCCGGGCCGCGGCGCACCAGGTCGAGGCCCCGGGTGCGCTCGTGGATCCGTACGCCCAGCTCCAGGCAGGCCCGCTTCAGGCCCCAGGCGAGCTTGGCCGGGTGCAGCATCGCGACACCGCGCCGGTCCCACAGGCCGCCGAGGAAGGTGGGCGAGTCGACCTCGGCGCGCAGGGTGTCGCGGTCCAGGAAGTCCACGCCCGTGATGCCGAGCCGCTGGATCTCCCGGTGCCGTTCCCGCAGCTCTTCGAGCTGGTGGCGCTCGGTGGCGACATCGATCTCGCCGGTCCGCTCGAACTCGCAGTCGATCTCGTAGCGGGCCACGGCTTCCTCGATGGCGTCGAGGTTCCGCTCCCCCAGCTCCTCCAGCTTGGCGATCTCGCCCGGCCACCGCTGCACGCCGTTGGCCAGACCGTGGGTGAGGGAGGCGGCGCAGAAGCCGCCGTTGCGGCCCGAGGCGGCCCAGCCCACCTCGTGCCCCTCGATGAGGACGACGTCCCGGCCGGGGTCGCGCTCCTTGGCGACGAGCGCGGTCCACAGGCCGCTGTAGCCGCCGCCGATGACCAGCAGGTCGGTGTGCTCGTCGCCGGTGAGGGCGGGGAGCGGATCGGGTCTGGCCGGGTCGTCGAGCCAGTAGGAGACCGGCTCGGCGCCGGAGAGCGACTGTGCGGCGGTACGCATGGCGGCTGGGGCCATGGTTTCCAACTCCTTCGGGACTTTCAGCTCCGAGCGTCGTTCTTCCGCCGGCCCGCGACGATCTGGCCGACGAGAACCACCATCACCGCAATGATGAACATGGCGGTGCCGATGACGTTGATCTGTACGGGCGTGCCGCGCTGTGCCGATCCCCAGACGAACATGGGGAAGGTGACGGTGGATCCCGCGTTGAAATTCGTGATGATGAAATCGTCGAAGGAGAGTGCGAAGGCGAGCAGCGCTCCCGCCGCGATTCCGGGGGCGGCGATGGGAAGGGTCACCCGTACGAAGGTCTGTACGGGTCCCGCGTAGAGGTCACGGGCGGCTTCCTCCAGTTTCGGGTCCATCGACATCACGCGCGCCTTGACGGCCGTGACCACGAAGCTGAGGCAGAACATGATGTGCGCGATGAGCACGGTCCAGAAGCCGAGCTGGGCGCCCATGTTCAGGAAGAGCGTGAGCAGGGAGGCGGCCATGACGACCTCGGGCATCGCCATCGGCAGGAAGATCAGCGAGCTGATCGCGCCGCGCGCCCGGAAGCGGTAGCGGACCAGCGCGAAGGCGACCATCGTGCCGAGCACGGTCGCCCCGAGCGTGGCCCAGAAGGCGATCTGGAGCGAGAGCGAGAGCGAGCCGCAGAGGTCGGCGACGCCGCAGGGGTCCTTCCAGGCGTCCAGGGAGAACCGCTGCCACTCGTAGTTGAAGCGCCCGTTGGGCCTGTTGAACGAGAACACCATCACGACGATGTTCGGCAGGATCATGTACGCGAGGGTCAGCAGACCCGCGATGACGACCAGGTTCCGGCGTAGCCGGCGCAGTACGGACATCAGACCAGGTCCTCCGTCCCGGAGCGGCGGATGTAGAAGGTGACCATCAGCAGGACGACCGCCATGAGGATGAAGGAGAGCGCGGCGGCCGTCGGATAGTCCAGGACCCGCAGGAACTGGCTCTGGATGACGCTGCCGACCATCTTGGTGTCCGTGGAGCCGAGCAGTTCGGCGTTGACGTAGTCGCCGCTGGCCGGGATGAAGGTCAGCAGGGTGCCCGCGACGACGCCCGGCAGGGAGAGCGGGAACGTCACCTTGCGGAAGGTGGTGGCGGGGGTGGCGTAGAGGTCGCCCGCCGCCTCGTGCAGCCGGCCGTCGATCCGCTCCAGCGAGGTGTACAGCGGCAGGATCATGAACGGCAGGAAGTTGTACGTCAGACCGCAGACGACGGCCATCGGGGTGGCCAGGACCCGGTTGGACTCGGTCCAGCCGAGCCAGCTGGTGACGTCCAGGACGTGCAGGGTGCTGAGCACGTCCACGACCGCGCCGCCGTCGGCGAGGATCGTCTTCCACGCCAGCGTACGGATGAGGAAGCTGGTGAAGAACGGGGCGATGACCAGGACCAGCACGAGGTTGCGCCAGCGGCCCGCCTTGAAGGCGATGAGGTAGGCGAGCGGGTAGCCCAGCAGCAGGCACAGGATCGTGGCGGTGCCCGCGTACAGCAGGGACCGGACGAACTGCGGATAGTAGTCGCGCAGCGCGTCCACGTACGTCCGAAAGTGCCAGGTGACCTCGAAGCCCTCCTCCAGGGAGCCGGTCTGTACGGAGGTGGAGGCCTGGTAGACCAGTGGCAGCGCGAAGAAGACCAGCAGCCACAGGATGCCCGGGAGCAGCAGCCAGTAGGGGACCAGCCGTCTGCGGGCGGAGGGCTTGCGGAGTGTGGGTTCCCGGGGCTCCTCGGGCTGTGAAGGGGGCGCGGGCGGCGCCTGCGTGGGGCTCACTCCGCCTCCTCCACGCTCGTCGCGCCCGCGTCGATGTCCTGGGCGGCGTCGAGGCCGAAGGTGTGGGCCGGGTTCCAGTGCAGGACGACCTCGGCGCCGGGGACCAGTCGCGTGTCCCTCTCGACGTTCTGCTCGTACACCTGGAGGGCCGTCCCCGCCGGGCTCTCGACCACGTACTGGGTGCAGACGCCGATGAAGCTGGAGTCGGTGATGCGGCCGGTGACCCGGTTACGGCCCGCCGCGATGTCCTCCGCGTCGTCCGCGTGGGCCAGGGATATCTTCTCGGGCCGGATGCCGAGGAGGAGCCGGCCGCCGCGCGTGGCGGGGGCCTGGCACCGCTCGCGGGGCAGGGTGAGCTTCCCGCCGCCCGCGGCCACCACCAGATCGTCGCCGGTGGAGACGGTCTCGCCCTCGATGAGGTTGGAGGTGCCGAGGAAGTTGGCGACGAACGTGGTGCGCGGGTTCTCGTAGAGGTCGGCGGGGGCGCCGAGCTGCTCGACGCGGCCCCCGTTCATCACCGCGACGGTGTCGGCCATGGTCATGGCCTCCTCCTGGTCGTGGGTGACGTGCACGAAGGTGATGCCGACCTCGGTCTGGATCCGCTTGAGCTCCAGCTGCATCCGGCGGCGGAGCTTGAGGTCGAGGGCGCCGAGCGGTTCGTCCAGCAGCAGGACCCGCGGGTGGTTGATGAGCGCGCGGGCCACGGCGACGCGCTGCTGCTGGCCACCGGAGAGCTGGTGGGGTCTGCGGCGGGCGAAGTCGCCGAGCTGGACCAGCTCCAGCATCTCGTCGACCTGCTTCTTCACCCCCTTGACGCCGCGCCGGCGCAGCCCGAAGGCGACGTTCTCGGCGATGTCCAGGTGCGGGAAGAGCGCGTAGCTCTGGAAGACGGTGTTGACCGGCCGCTTGTGCGGGGGCAGGCCGGTGATGTCCTTCTCGCCGAGGTGGACCGTGCCGGTGGTGGCCTCCTCCAGCCCCGCGATCATCCGCAGGGTGGTGGTCTTGCCGCAGCCGGAGGCGCCGAGCAGGGCGAAGAACGAGCCCTGGGGGACGGTCAGGTCGAGCGGGTGGACGGCGGTGAAGGAGCCGTAGGTCTTGCTGATCCCGACGAGGCGGACATCGCCGCCCGCGGTCTGCTGCTGCTGTGTCATGGGTCGCGGTCCCAGTGAGTTCGGGGGGAGTTCGGGAAAGGGGACCCGGCGGAGGCGGGCCGGCCTGCGGCGGGGCGGTGTACGGGACGGTGTTCGGGCCAATGCCCGGGGCGGTGTCCGGGCCGGAGTCCGGGGCGGTGCCCGGACCGGGTCAGGCGCCGATGAGCCTGGCGAACTTCTCCTCGTACGCCGTCTCTTCCGCCGTGCTCAGGGAGCGGAAGGAGCGGGACCTCTCCGCCATCTCCCGGTCGGGGAGGATCAGAGTGTTGGAGGCCATCGACTCGTCGATCCTGGCCAGTTCGTCGCGGACGCCGTCGACGGGGCAGACGTAGTTGATGTACGCGGCGAGCTGCGCGGCGACCGGCGGGCGGTAGTAGTGGTCGATGAGCTTCTCGGCGTTGGTCTTGTGCCGGGCCTGGGCGGGGACCAGGAGGTTGTCGGTGGCGGTGATGTAACCGGCGGCCGGGATGGCGAACTTGACGTCCGGGTTGTCGGCCTGGAGCTGGATGATGTCCCCGGCCCAGCCGACGCAGGCGGCGATGTCGCCCTTGCTGAGGTCGGCGGTGTAGTCGTTGCCGGTGAAGCGGCGGATCTGCTTCCTGTCGACGGCCTTCCGGAGCCGGCCGATCGCGCCGTCGAAGTCGGCGTCGGTGAACTTCCCCGGGTCCTTGCCCTGGTCGAGCAGGGTCATCCCGACGGTGTCGCGCATCTCGGAGAGGAAGGAGACGCGGCCCTTGAGCTTCGGGTCGTCGAGGAGCTGGGTGACGGAGTCGACCGTGCGGCCACCGGTCGCCTTCGCGTTGTACGCGATGACCGTCGGGATGCCGGTCCAGGGGTAGGAGTAGGCGCGGCCGGGGTCCCAGTCGGGGGTGCGGAACTGGGCGGACACGTTGGCGAAGGCGTGCGGGAGGTTCGAGGGGTCGAGCTTCTGCGCCCAGCCGAGCCGGATGATGCGGGCGGCCAGCCAGTCGGTGACGCATATGAGGTCGCGCCCGGTGTTCCGGCCGGCCGCGAGCTGCGGCTTGATCTTCCCGAAGAACTCGACGTTGTCGTTGATGTCCTCGGTGTACTTGACCCTGATCCCGGTGCGCTCGGTGAACGCCTGAAGGGTGGGGCGGCTCTTCTCGTCGTCGCTGACGTCCATGTACTCGGTCCAGTTGGAGAAGGTGACCTCCTTCTCCGTGGCCGAGTGGTCGTCGGCCGCCGCCGCGCCCTCGGCGCGTCCGGCGGGCGGGATGCCGCAGGCGCCGAGGGCGGCCGTCCCGCCCAGGGCGAGGGCGCCCATGCCGGAGGCGCGCAGCAGGGAGCGGCGGGTGAGGGCTCCCCTGCCACTGGTCAGGGACCGCCTCGCGGCCGCCAGCTGGGCGGACGAGAGACGCTCGGGCTCGTAACTCTCCATACGCGTTGCCCTTTCGGGTGGGAGGCCGCCGGGGGCTCACGGCCCCCGGTCGCGCGGCAGCTTCTATCGGTCCCCGAAGATCGTGCGGTGCCAGTCCTTCCGGGCGACCGCGGTGTTGTCGAACATGACGTGCTTGACCTGCGTGTACTCCTCGAAGGAGTACGCCGACATGTCCTTGCCGAAACCGCTGGCCCGGTATCCGCCGTGCGGCATCTCGGAGAGGATCGGGATGTGGTCGTTCACCCACACACAGCCCGCCCGGATCTCGCGGGTGGCGCGGTTCGCGCGGTACAGGTCGCGGGTCCAGGCGGAGGCGGCCAGTCCGTACGGGGTGTCGTTGGCCAGCGCGATGCCCTCGTCGTCGGTGCCGAAGGGCAGCACCACCAGGACGGGGCCGAAGACCTCCGACCGGACGATCTCGCTGTCCTGGGCGGCTCCCGTGATGAGGGTGGGCCGGTAGTACGCGCCTTCGGCGAGGTCGCCGCCGGGGGCCTCGCCGCCGGTGACGACCCGGGCGTGGCCGCGGGCCCGCTCGACGAAGGCGGCGACGCGGTCGCGCTGGGCGTGGCTGATGAGGGGGCCGAGGTCGGTGGCGGCGTCGAAGGGGTCGCCGAGGCGGACGGTCTCCATGAGGGCGGCGACGTCCCGGACGAAGGCGTCGTACAGGGGGCGCTGGACGTAAGCGCGGGTGGCGGCCGTGCAGTCCTGGCCGGTGTTGATGAGGGAGCCGGCGACCGCGCCGTGGACGGCGGCCTCCAGGTCGGCGTCGTCGAAGACCACGAAGGGGGCCTTGCCGCCCAGCTCCAGGTGGAGGCGTTTGACGGTGGCCGTGGCGATCTCGGCGACCCGCTTGCCGACGGCGGTGGAGCCGGTGAAGGAGGTCATGGCGACGTCCGGGTGGCCGACGAGGTGCTCGCCCGCCTCCTTGCCCGCGCCCGTGACGATGTTGATCACGCCGTCCGGGATGCCCGCCTCGGTGGCGGCCTGGGCGAACATCAGCGAGGTCAGCGGGGTCAGCTCGGCGGGCTTGAGGACGATGGTGTTGCCCGCGGCGACGGCCGGGAGGACCTTCCAGGCGGCCATCTGGAGGGGGTAGTTCCAGGGGGCGATGGAGCCGACCACACCGATCGCCTCGCGCCGTACGTACGAGGTGTGGTCGCCGTCGTACTCGGCGGCGGCCTTGCCCTCCAGGTGGCGGGCGGCCCCCGCGAAGAAGGCGGCGTTGTCGACGGTGCCGGGGACGTCGAACTCGGTGGAGAGCTTGACCGGCTTGCCGCACTGGAGGGACTCGGCGTACGCGAAGTCGTCGGCCTGCTCGGCGAGGACGGCGGCGAACCGGTGCAGGGCCTCGGAGCGCTCGCCGGGGGTGGCGCCCGACCAGCCGGGGAAGGCGGCGCGGGCGGCGGCGACGGCGGCGTCCACGTCCTCGGTGCCGGCCAGCTCGTAGCGCAGGACGGTCCCGCCGGTCGCGGGGTTCACGATGTCGTGGTGGCGGCCGGACGTGCCCGGGAGCAGCCTGCCGCCGATGTACTGCGCACCTTCCGCGAAGCGGTCCCGCACCTGGAAGCCGTTGCTCATGACGCTCTCCTCCGCCGCTGTGCCCGCTGGACGGGGTCGGCGTAGCCTCTCCGTGAATTGAGTGCCGATCCTGACAGAGGGGTCGAAGCCCAACAAGTGATTCCGTTGTTGCCTTTTGGTTACGCGACGGAATCTGTCGACCATGTGTCGTGCCGGTGCGGAAATCCCCGTACGGAGTGTCAGCGGCGGATGCCACACTCACATGCCATGGGACCGATCGATGAGCTTGTCGCCGCCGTGGCGCGGGGCGAGCGAGTGAAGTATCTGCCCTTCTGGGGGCACCGGCCGCGCCCGGACGGGCAGCTGGGGGCCGGTTGTCTGAGCCAGTGGTGGCCCTCGCCGTTCACGGTGGACGGGGTGACCTACGCGAGCGCGGAGCACTGGATGATGGCCGGCAAGGCGCGCCTCTTCGGTGATCCGGAGGCGGAGCGGGCGGCCGTCGCGGCGAGCAGCCCCGCGGCGGCGAAGAAGGCCGGGCGGCTGGTGCGCGGCTTCGACGAGGACGTGTGGATACGGGAGCGGTTCGCCCTGGTCGTGGCGGGCAGCGTGCACAAGTTCGGGCAGGACCCGGAGCTGGGCGGCTATCTCCGGGGCACGGGCGACCGGGTGCTGGTGGAGGCGTCCCCGCTGGACCGGATCTGGGGCATCGGACTCGCGGCGGACGACGAGCGGGTGGAGCGGCCCCAGGAGTGGCGGGGGCTGAATCTGCTGGGCTTCGCGCTGATGGAGGCGCGGGAGCGGCTGCGGGCGGGGGCGTCCTAGAGGGGGGGTGACCCGCCGTTGGTACGGGAGCGCCGCCCGTCCCTGTTCATCCGGCGTTCTTCAACGACCTGGTCGGCGCCGGTATTGCCCCCAGCGGGCTGGGCGCGCGCGATACCTTGCGCCTGGAAGCGGGCATGACGCTGTA
>NZ_JBEYKR010000192.1:0-11075 GCF_040703535.1 Streptomyces sp. NPDC007346 | reverse complement strand
CCCTCACACCCCGCTCTTCCGACCTCCCCCGGGCCCGCGCGGGGGGGGCGGCTTCGTGGGCGGGGCCCCCCCAGTCGGGGGCGGCCGCCCGGGGGGGGCCCTCGCCGCGCACGAGGTCGGTCCCGGCGGACGTGGGAGCCGCACCGCCCGGCGAGGAGCAGCCCGCCGCGAGAGCGGTCGCCAGGGCGACGGCGGTGAGGACAGGGAAGACGCTGAAGACTCTGGGGATGATTCTGCGGCCGGACATCCAGCCCCCTCGGACGACGGTGGCTCACGGACACGGGAGCATATGCGCTGATGGCATACGGGACGGCACAGCGGAGCGGCTGAGCACAGGGAAACGTGACTCATCGTGACATGACGGCCTTCGAGAGCGGCGACGCGACACCGCCGGTGACCGTCGAACACCCCGGTCGGGCGCCGAAGCGGGCAGCCGGGCGCCCCCGCTCGGGCCCCCACGCGACCCCGAGCGACGTGGCGGCCGGGCGCCCCCGCTCAGTCCGAGGCCGCCAGCGCGATCCCCAGGGGCGTCCGCTCGTACAGCACCTGGTGTCCGTACCGCCGCGACGTCAGCAGCCCCGCCCCGCGCAGCACCGACAGATGCGTCGACACGGAGGAGGGCGCGAGGTGGAGGCGGTGGGCCAGGGTGCTCGTCCCGGCCGGTTCGTCCAGCGCGCACAGCACATCCGCCCGGACCCGGCCCAGCAGCCGGGCCAGCGTCTCCGGTGTGCGCTCCCCGGCCTCGCTCCACAGCCCGCCGATCCCGCGCGCCGGGTAGATCAGGCCGGGCTGCCACGGCTCCAGGTGGCCTCCCACCACCTCGGGCCAGACGAAGACGCTCGGCATCAGCACCAGGCCCTGGCCGCCGAGCACCTGCTCGTGGTCGCCCCGCGTCGCCTTCACGGTGAGCGTCGAGCCCGTCCAGCTCAGCTGCGTGCTCACCTCGCCCAGCAGCTGTTCGAGTCCGCTGTCCGCGAGCCGGCGCGAGTGGTAGGCGATGTCCGCCTCCAGCAGGGCCCGCAGCCGGGGCCAGTACGGCTCGATCAGCGTCTGCCAGGCCCGCTCCAGCAGGTCGGCGAGGTCGCGTACGGCCCGCGCCGGATCGGCCAGCAGCCGGCGGCCCGCCGCGGATTCCCGGGCGCCGGGCCGCTCCGACAGCGCCAGCGCCATGTCCGCCCGCGCCACCTCCGGATCGACCGCCCGGACGCCCGCGATCTCCTCCTCGAACGTGACGAACGGGCCGATCGGCGGCGGGCAGATGAAGTCCGGGTTGTGGCCGCCGTCCGGCATCAGCAGCCACAGCGGTTCGAGGTCGAGCCCGGCGGCCGCCGCACGGATCCGCCGCAGCCAGGGCAGGTGGTAGCCGTGGCGGTGGGGGCGGGCCAGGGTGCGCACGGCCTCCTGGGTCTCGACCAGCGGCGAGAGCGCGAACCGGCAGCGCAGCAGGTCGCTCTCGCCGAAGTGCAGCTGGAACGGCATATACCGGGCCCGTCGACGGAGGAAGATTCGTACCCAGCCGAAAGTCTAGGGCGCGGGCCCCGCGCGGCCCAGGCTCTCCCCATGCCCCAGGGATCTGCCACCGCCCCGCCCGCCGGATACCGGGCCGTCTTCGCCGTCACCGAGTTCCGGGCCGTCTTCGCCGCGCACCTGCTCTCGCTGCTCGGCGTCGTCGTCAGCGAACTCGCCCTCACCGTCCTCGTCTACGACCTCACCGGCTCCCCGCTGCTCAGCGCGCTGACCTTCGCGCTGGGGATGCTCCCGTACGTGATCGGCGGGACCCTGCTCGCCGGGGTCGCCGACCGCTACCCGGCCCGCCGGGTCCTGGTCGTCTGCGACCTGCTCTGCGCGGTCTGCGTCGCCGTGATGGTGGTGCCCGTCACGCCCGTCGCCGGGCTCCTCGCGCTGCGTTGCCTGGTCGCCGCGGTCGCGCCGGTCTTCACCGGGACCCGGATGGCCGCGCTCACCGACATCCTGGGCGACGGCGACCTCTACGTACTGGGCCGCTCCCTCCTGCGGATCGTCTCGCAGAGCGCGATGCTCATCGGCTTCGGCGCGGGCGGCGCGCTGCTCACCGTGGTTTCCCCGCGCGGGGCGATCACCGTCACCGTGGTGACCTTCCTCTGCTCGGCGGCCCTGCTCCGCCTCGGCACCCGCGACCGCCCCGCCCGAGCGGGTGCCGGCTCCGCCACCCTGCTCCGGGAGTCGCTGTCCGGGGCCCGCCTGGTGCTGGGCGACCGCCGTGTCCGGGCGCTGCTGCTCCTGCTCTGGCTGCCCGCGATGTTCGTGGTGGCCCCGGAGGCGCTGGCCGCCCCGTACGTGGACGAGATCGGCGCCGGTCCGGCCGCCCTCGGGCTGCTGCTCTGCGCGATGGCCGTGGGGCACGTGGGGGCCGAGCTCTTCGTGGGGTCCGCGCTCCGGCCCCGTACCCGCTCCCGGATCGTGCTGCCGGTCGCCGCCGTGGGCCTGCTGCCGCTGGTGGTGTACGTGATCCGGCCGGGGCTGCCGCTGGCTCTCGCCGCCCTCGCGCTGGCGGGGATGGGCGCGGCGTACGTCATCGGGCTCGACCAGTGGTTCGTGGACGCCGTACCGCCCCGGCTGCGCGGGCGGGCCATGACGCTGCTCACCGCCGGGCTGATGACGATCCAGGGCGCCGGGATGGCGCTGGCGGGGCTCGCGGCCGAGTTCTTCCCGGTGCACCACGTGGTCGCCGGATCCGGAATCATCGGTACCGTCGTCTCGCTCCTCGTCGTCGCCGAGGTCCGCCGTACGGCCCCCGGACAGATGTCCGATACCGAAAGGCGAGACGGGGCTGACCGGCATATGACCAGTCGGTAAGGTCGGTGCCGTGCCGAAGCCGCTCAGCCTTCCTTTCGATCCCATCGCCCGTGCCGAGGAACTCTGGCATCAGCGCTGGGGGCCCGTGCCCTCCATGGGGGCGATCACCTCGATCATGCGGGCCCAGCAGATCCTGCTCGCCGAGGTCGACGCCGTCGTCAAGCCGTACGGACTGACCTTCGCCCGCTACGAGGCGCTGGTGCTGCTCACCTTCTCCAAGGCGGGTGAGCTGCCGATGTCCAAGATCGGCGAGCGGCTGATGGTGCACCCCACCTCGGTCACCAACACCGTGGACCGGCTGGTCAGGTCCGGCCTGGTGAGCAAGCGCCCCAACCCCAACGACGGCCGCGGCACGCTCGCCTCCATCACCGACAAGGGGCGCGAGGTCGTCGAGTCGGCCACCGAGGACCTGGTCGCGATGGACTTCGGGCTCGGTGCGTACGACGCCGAGGAGTGCGGGGAGATCTTCGCCATGCTCCGGCCGCTGCGGGTGGCGGCGCAGGACTTCGACGAGGGGTGAGCGCGTGCCGGGGGGTGCGCGAAGATCGCCCCGGACGTCCGGCTACGCTCGTTCCCATGAAACAGAACGTGCTCACCCGCTACCGGGTGATGGCTTACGTCACCGCCGTCTGGCTGCTCGTCTTCACGGCGGCGATCATCGCGAAGTACGGGTTCGGGACCGGCGACACCATGCTGATCTCCCAGGTCCACGGCGTGCTGTTCATCGTCTACGTCATCTTCGCCTTCGACCTCGGCTCCAAGGCGAAGTGGCCGTTCGGCAAGCTCCTGTGGGTGCTGGCGGCCGGCTGCATCCCCTTCGCCTCCTTCTTCGTGGAGCCGAAGGTCAGCCGTGAGGCCCAGGCGCTGGTCACCAAGCCCGCCGCGGAGCCCGCGCAGGCCTGACCCGGACCGGCCCACGGTCCAGCCCGCGAACCGCCCCGCGCAAAGCGCCGGGCGGTTTGCCATCGACAATTAGTAGGACGTCCTAGTAAATTCGAACCATGGACGCTGACGCGATCGAGGAAGGCCGCCTCCGCTGGCAGGCCCGTTACGACAAGGCCCGCAAGCGGGACGCGGACTTCACCACGCTCTCCGGGGACCCGGTGGAGCCCGCGTACGGGCCCCGCCCCGGCGACACGTACGAGGGGTTCGAGCGGATCGGCTGGCCGGGGGAGTACCCCTTCACCCGCGGGCTGCACCCCACCGGCTACCGGGGCCGCACCTGGACCATCCGCCAGTTCGCCGGCTTCGGCAACGCCGAGCAGACCAACGAGCGCTACAAGATGATCCTCGCGGCGGGCGGCGGCGGCCTCAGCGTCGCCTTCGACATGCCGACCCTGATGGGCCGCGACTCCGACGAGTCGCGCTCGCTCGGGGAGGTCGGCCACTGCGGGGTCGCCATCGACTCCGCCGCCGACATGGAGACCCTGTTCAAGGACATCCCGCTCGGTGACGTCACCACCTCCATGACGATCAGCGGCCCCGCCGTCCCCGTCTTCTGCATGTACCTGGTCGCCGCCGAGCGCCAGGGCGTCGATCCGGGGGTGCTCAACGGCACGCTCCAGACCGACATCTTCAAGGAGTACATCGCGCAGAAGGAGTGGCTCTTCCAGCCCGAGCCCCATCTGCGCCTCATCGGCGACCTGATGGAGCACTGCGCGCGGGACATCCCCGCCTACAAGCCGCTCTCCGTCTCCGGCTACCACATCCGCGAGGCCGGGGCGACGGCCGCGCAGGAGCTGGCGTACACCCTCGCGGACGGCTTCGGCTACGTGGAGCTCGGCCTCTCCCGGGGCCTGGACGTCGACACCTTCGCCCCCGGGCTCTCCTTCTTCTTCGACGCGCACCTGGACTTCTTCGAGGAGATCGCCAAGTTCCGCGCCGCCCGCCGCATCTGGGCCCGCTGGATGAAGGAGACGTACGGCGCGAAGACCGACAAGGCGCAGTGGCTCCGCTTCCACACCCAGACCGCCGGGGTCTCCCTCACCGCGCAGCAGCCGTACAACAACGTCGTACGCACGGCCGTGGAGGCGCTCTCCGCCGTCCTCGGCGGCACCAACTCGCTCCACACCAACGCCCTGGACGAGACCCTCGCGCTCCCCTCCGAGCAGGCCGCCGAGATCGCCCTGCGCACCCAGCAGGTGCTGATGGAGGAGACCGGCGTCGCCAACGTGGCCGACCCGCTGGGCGGTTCCTGGTACGTGGAGCAGCTCACCGACCGGATCGAGGCCGAGGCCGAGAAGATCTTCGACCAGATCAGGGAGCGCGGCACCCGGGCCCACCCCGACGGGCAGCACCCCATCGGGCCGATGACCTCCGGCATCCTGCGCGGCATCGAGGACGGCTGGTTCACCGGCGAGATCGCCGAGTCCGCCTTCCAGTACCAACGCGCCCTGGAAAAGGGCGACAAGCGGGTCGTCGGCGTCAACGTCCACCACGGCTCGGTCACCGGCGACCTGGAGATCCTGCGCGTCAGCCACGAGGTGGAGCGCGACCAGGTCAGCCAGCTCACCGCGCGCAAGGCCGCGCGGGACGGCGCGAAGGTGAGCGCCGCGCTGGAGGCGATGCTGGCCGCCGCCCGGGACGGCTCGAACATGATCGCGCCGATGCTGGACGCCGTACGGGCCGAGGCCACGCTGGGCGAGATCTGCGAGGCGCTGCGCGAGGAGTGGGGCACGTACACGGAGCCGCCGGGCTTCTGAGCGTCCGCTGGCGGGGGCCGTCCCGCGCGTCAGCGCGCCTGCGCGCCGGCCAGCCCCAGCAGCAGCAGTGTGGTGAAGCCGCTCGCCCACTCCGCGTCCACCGGCTCGGCGCTCACCAGCGTGCGGTGCACCACGGCCCCGGCGATCACGTCGAAGATCAGGTCCGCGTTGCGGGCGGCGGTCGAGGCGTCGTCCTCGTACCGCAGCTCGCCGCGGGCCTGGGCGCGGTCCCGGCCCAGGAGCACCAGCCGCTTCTGCCGGTCCACGATGGCCGAGCGGATCCGGCGGCGCAGCGAGTCGTCCCGGGTGGACTCGGCCACCACCGCCATCAGCGCCGTCCGGGTCTCCGGCCGCTCCAGCAGGGCGGCGAACTGGAGCACCACGCCCTGCACATCGGCGGCCAGGCTGCCCCGGTCGGGGAGCTCCAGCTCGTCGAAGAGCACCGCGACCGCGTCCACCACCAGCTCGTTCTTGCCCGCCCAGCGCCGGTAGAGGGTCGTCTTGGCGACACCGGCCCGGGTCGCCACATCGCCCATGGTCAGCTTCGACCAGCCGAGATCGACCAGGGAGGCGCGCGTCGCCTCCAGGATCGCGGCATCGGCCGCGGTGGAGCGCGGACGTCCCGTTCGGGTGGTTCTGGGGTCGGTGTCGCTCATGATGCGGCGACCATACCGGCCGGTAGGAAGGACCGCTCCGCCTCGGCCTCCGTGAGACAGATCACCGAGGTGGCCTGTTCCGGTGGGCCCATCGGCAGTTACGCTACGGGTCGTAGCGTAAGGAAGGCGGTCAGCCCGCCCCCGTACGCGACGAGCGACAGCCATGAGGCGCCGGGTGGGGACCCGGAGCCGCACGGACCGGCCGGATGGGGATCCGGAAGGTCCACCGGGTTTTTCAGGGGCCCGTTCCTGTTCCACCGGGGCCCTTCCGGAGCCCCGCCGGGGTTCCTCGGGGCCCCCGGGGCCGCCTTCGTCCGCCCGCCCGGCACACCGGCCGGCGCAGTGGACCGGGCCGGTTCCCGTATCGCTTTCCGGAACGGCGTACTCAGGGGGGAGGATGTACGTATGCAGCCTAGGAACATGTCCATGAGCGGCGTCGTCGACCTCGCCGCTGTCAAGGCGGCCGGCGAGGCCAAGGCCAAGGCGGAGCAGGCCCGTGCGCAGGCCGCCCGCACAGGGGGCACCGGCGCCGTGACGCCCGCCGCCCTGGTGATCGACGTCGATGAAGCAGGCTTCGAGCGCGATGTCCTCCAGCGCTCCGCCGAAGTACCCGTCGTCATCGACTTCTGGGCCGAGTGGTGCGAGCCGTGCAAGCAGCTCGGCCCCCTGCTGGAGCGGCTGGCCGTCGAGTACAACGGCCGCTTCCTGCTGGCCAAGGTCGATGTCGACGCCAACCAGATGCTGATGCAGCAGTTCGGGATCCAGGGCATCCCGGCGGTCTTCGCCGTCGTCGCCGGGCAGGCCCTCCCGCTCTTCCAGGGCGCGGCCCCCGAGGCCCAGATCCGCGAGACCCTGGACCAGCTGATCCAGGTCGGCGAGGAGCGGTTCGGCCTCACCGGGATCGCGGTGGACCCGGACGCCTCGCCGGACGCCGCCCCGGCCGAGGTGCCGGCCGGCCCGTATGACGCCCTGCTGGAGGCCGCCGCCTCCGCTCTCGACGCCAACGACTTCGGCGGCGCCGTGCAGGCGTACAAGAACGTGCTCACCGACGACCCGGGCAACCCGGAGGCCAAGCTCGGCCTGGCCCAGGCGGAGTTGCTCGCACGCGTCCAGACGATGGACCCGCAGGCGGTCCGCAAGGACGCGGCGGACAACCCGGGCGATGTGGGCGCTCAGGTCGCCGCCGCCGACCTGGATCTGGTGGGCGGTCATGTCGAGGACGCCTTCGGCCGGCTCGTCGAGGCGGTCCGCCGCAACACCGGCGACGACCGGAACACCGCCCGGCTGCGGCTGCTGGAGCTCTTCGAGGTGATCGGCCCGGACGACCCCCGGGTCACCGCCGCCCGCACCGCGCTGGCCCGCGTGCTGTTCTGACCGCGGGCTGTCAGGGAGCCGATGGCGAGCCGATCGCGACCTGATCACGTGTCGATTGTTCCGATGTGACAAGGCGGCCGTCCTCCCCCTCGGGGAGGGCGGCCGTTTTGCCGTCCGGACGCAAAGAGGACCCCTCGCTTTACCAAATCTTGACAAAGCGACGTGCTGTTACTGCGAGTAAGTCGGGGTGGTCGTTCTGTCCTGTTTCTCTTGAGTTTCCTGCTATTTTGATGTCCCTTTCGTGCCACCCTGTGTGGCCACTTGATGTCGCCCGGTCGTGGCTCGGTTATCGGGTCGTTACTGGCAAGTAACGAACCCCCTTGTGCGGCGGCCCGGAATGCACCACGATCGGCCACGCTCGGTCCCATACCTCCCGCCCGGTCTCCAGCCGGTGCGAGAGGGCCTGTTGGGTCCCCACCGAGTGGGCCGGCGGCAGTGGTGCCGGCCGTGGACAGGGGGGTCCCCGCCGATGGACGGGGCCTGTCCGACCGGCTGTACAGACCGTGCAGCCAGTGGTTTGTCGCTCGGGGGTGAACGTCGGTGCGGCGGATGCGGTACACGCCTCCGCCTGCGGGCGCTCTCCTTCCCGAGGACGTAGCACTTCTCCCATCCCAGGACGGGTTCACGCCCGGCCGGAGATGTACGTCCGAGAAGAAGGAGCAAGTTATGAGTTCCCAGGTTCGCGGTGGGACGAGATGGAAGCGTTTCGCTCTGGTGATGGTGCCGAGCGTCGTCGCGACGGCGGCGGTGGGTGTCGGTCTCGCACAGGGCGCCCTGGCCGCGTCCTTCGCCGTGTCCGGCCAGAGCTTCAAGGTCAGCACCGACACGCTGGTGGGTGAGGACTTCGTCCAGTACGGCAGCGTCGCCGTCGGCAAGGACCTCGAGGGCAACAAGGCCGCGCACCCGGTCGCGGTGTCGGGCTTCAGCAAGGCCACGATCACCAACATGTGCCAGTCGGTGGTCACGCCCAAGGTGCCCTTCGGCATCGGCAACGTCAGCCTGCAGCTGAAGGCCGGTACGAACCCCGACAACCCGGTCGTCGCGACCAACCTCTACCTGGACGTCGCGCAGCTCGACACCGACGCGTACTTCGAGAACATCGACATCGGTGTCGCGGCCGGTTCCGTCGGTGCGCCCGGCATCCAGCCCGGTACCGAGGAGGGGGTCAACCCCAACGGCTTCGCGCAGCGGGCCAAGAAGGCCACCCTGACCGACGTGAAGCAGACGGCGTGGGCGACCACCGCCGGCACCTTCAAGCTCAGCAACCTGAGCCTGAAGCTGCACAAGGGCGTCAAGGAGTGCTTCTAAGCACTCGCCCGGGTGGCCGGGGCGCCCCGGCGGGGCTTTCCGGCCGCCCACCCTTTCTCCTCTCACAGCAGTACCGGTTCCAGGGAGCTGTTTTCCATGAGCCCCGAGTCCACAGGGCAGAACGAGCACAACCTCACCGTCTACCGGCGGGGATTCCGTACCTGGCGGGGTAACCGGCCGTTCTGGGCGGGTCTGTTCACCATCCTGGGCGGTGTGCCCATCGCCTACTTCCCGTACGCCGATCTCCACCTCGGCAATATGACACTGGCGATGTCCACCACCGCCGGCGCCGGATCCCTCATCATCGGGGTCCTGCTGATCACGCTGGGCCTGACGATGTGGTTCCACAGCATCGTCCGGGTCTTCGCCGGTGTCGCGGCCATTCTTCTCGCGCTCATCTCCATACCTGTCGCCAACATCGGCGGCTTCGTGATCGGATTCCTCCTCGCGCTCATCGGCGGAGCCCTGTCCATTTCCTGGGCGCCGGGCGAGCCGGAGGCGGACGACGAGGCCCCGCAGGACGCCGCCCTGTCGCCGGACGAGCAGCGCCCGGAGAGCGGGTCCGCCGAGGGGGCCCTGCACGGTGCGGCCGTTCCGCAGCAGCCGGCGGGCGACCACGACACGGCCTTCGGCCACGACGGGGGGACACATCGTGCGGGGTGACGAGCGGCAGCCGGACGCGTACCCCGGTGACGGCCTCCGCGAGCGCAAGGGCCCCCGCCACGCGGCCCCCAAGAAGTCGCTGCTGACCAAGTTGCACATGCCGAGCGGCAAGAAGGCGTTCGCGCTCGCCGCGATGCCGACCGCCGTCTTCGTCGGCATGGGCCTCACGCCCAAGCTCGCCATGGCCGACGGCAACTCCGACATCCCCTTCGCACCGGGACCGTGCGTCACGCGGTCCGACGAGCCCGGCGAGTCCGCGTCCGAGTCCGAGTCCCCGAAGGCCACCCCGGCCCCGTCGGCGACGCCCACGGACGGGCCGGACAAGGGCGGGCAGCCGGGCCAGGACGAGGGCGCCACCCCGAAGCCGACGGAGAGCGGTACGGCCACCGGGGACCCGGCGGCCACCGGGGACCCGGCGGCGACCGGCGACCCGGCGGCCGGTGAGAAACCCGACGCGGCGCAGAAGCCCGACACGGCCCAGAAGGCCGCGGAGGAGCCGAGCCCCACCCCGACGCCCACCAGGTCGAAGAACCCGCTCGACCCGCTGGGCCTGGGCGACGCCCTCAAGGACCTCTTCAACCCGGACAAGGGCAAGGAGAAGGCCGAGGAGACGGCGAGCCCGTCCCCGAGCCCCACGGCCGACTCCCCGAAGCCGGCCGACAAGCCGAAGGCTCCGGAGGGGGACGCGGCGAAGGACCCGGGGAAGGGCCCGGAGAAGGACGCCTCCGACAAGGCGAAGGAAGAGGCCGGGAAGACGGCCGACGCCATCCGCGAGGCGGCCGGGAAGGCGGGCAAGGAGGTCACGGAGCTCGACGAGGACGTCAAGGGACTCGACCCCAAGAAGGACGAGGACATCCCCGACGGCGCCAAGCCGCGCTTCCCCTGCCCCGAACACGACCCGGAGGCGCTCGCCGCGGCGTCCCTGGAGCCCGGCATCCCGCTGCTCCCGACCGACCCGTGGATCCTGGAGTCCTCGCTGCTCACCCTCAACGGCCTGGACTACAAGGGCATCGTCGAGGTGAGGAAGGCGGACGGCAGCATCAAGAAGGTGCTGAAGTTCACCGCGAGCTCCATCGACATCAAGGACCTCCACCAGCTCACCACCGGCCCGGTGGGTACGACGGGCCATGTGACGTCGCGGCCCGGTTCCACGTCGACGATCCGCAACGGCACGGTGACGATGTACACGGAGGAGCTGAAGGGCAACCTCTTCGGCCTCATCCCGATCACCTTCAACCCGCAGACCCCGCCGCCCCTGAACGTCCCCTTCGCCTTCTTCACCAAGGTCAAGGTCGTCCAGGCCGGCCAGTTCGGCGGCTCGCTCAAGATCCCGGGCCTGCAGAACTACTTCACCGGCGGCCGCGGCTAGACCGCGTCCACGGCGCCTGGTCCCGTTCCGGGAGCCGCACAGAGCCGTGGGCCGTTTCCCAGGGTGCTACAGGGTGCTCGTCCGCCCTGCCCGGGAACGACGCCGAGGGGCGGGGCGCCGGAGAGATACCGGGCACCCCCCCCCCGCGGTCGCCGCGGGGGGGGGGCT
>NZ_JBEYKR010000191.1:0-11100 GCF_040703535.1 Streptomyces sp. NPDC007346 | reverse complement strand
ACCCTTGCTGTTCAGGACGCCGGGGACGTTTCGCTGAGCGTTCACTTCAAATCACAAGGATGTAGGGATATGACAGTGATTGATGCACTGAAGGTGATGCGGCACGCCCCTCATCGCTGCCCGGTGGACGGGACCTGCGCCGTGGTGTCCGGGGGAGCGGGACCGATCTCGCACCAGACGGCCTTGCCCTCGCCGCGGGGCTCGATCCCCCAGCGGGTGGCGACCGCGTCGAGCAGGAGCAGTCCCCGGCCCGACGTCGAGGTCTCTCCCGGGGTACGCCGCCGGGGCCAGGTGCTCGACCGGTCCTGCACCGAGAGCCGGATCCGCCGCACCGGCTCGGGCAGCACCTCCAGGGTCAGGACGGCCCCGCCCTCCGTGTGCAGCAGCACGTTCACCAGCAGCTCACCCGTGACCAGTTCGGCGTCGTCGGCGAACTCGGCCAGGGCCCAGTCCGCGAGCGCCTGACGCACGATCGCACGGGCGTCCGACAGCCCCTGCGGATCCGCCTGATGGATGTACTGGTGCAGCCGGGGCGCGTGCGAGGACCCCACGTCGGGGCTGCGCCGCATGACCAGGAGCGCCACGTCGTCCCCCGACCCCCACCGTTCCCAGAGCCGGTCCGAGAGATGGTCGGCCAGCGCCTCGGCCCCCGCGGGCCCGGCACTCACCTCGCTCCGCAGCGCGTCCACCCCCGTGTCCAGATCGGCGCCCGGCTCCTCCACCAGACCGTCCGTGTACAGCACGAACGTCTCCCCGGGCACCAGATCGAGCCGGGTCTCGGGGTACTCCTCGTCCTCGAACTCCGTGGAGATGCCCAGCGGCAGACCGCCGCGCACCTGCGGAGTGCCGACCCGCCCGTCGGTATGCCGGATCAGCGGCCCGAGGTGCCCGGCCCGGACCACCCGTGCCGCCCCCGTCGCCAGGTCGACCTGGGCGTAGGTGCAGGTCGCGAAGCGGTCGGTGTCCAGTTCGGAGAGAAAGCGCGAGGCCCGCGCCAGCACGGTCGCCGGGGGGTGGCCCTCGGCGGCGTACGCGCGCAGGGCGATGCGCAACTGGCCCATGATCGCCGCGGCATGGGTGTCGTGCCCCTGGACGTCCCCGACCACGAGCCCGTAGCGGTTCTTGGGCAGGGCGATCACGTCGTACCAGTCGCCGCCGACCTGCCGCCCGCTCCACGCGGCGTGGTACCGCACCGCGATCTCGCCGCCCTCGATGTCCTGTATGCGGGGCGGGAGCATCGCGGCCTGGAGCTGGGTGGCGAACTCCCGCTCCTCGTCGAAGAGCATCGCCCGCTGGAGCGACTGCGCCACGATGGCCGCGAGGCCCAGGCACAGGATCCGCTCCTCGGCGTTGAAGACCGTACGCTCCCGGTAGAACAGGGCGAGCCCGCCGAGCGATCTGGCCTGGGCGACCAGGGGCAGATAGGCCGCGGCCCGGAACCTGAGCCCGCCCAGATGCGGCTCCAGCACCGGATACCGCCGCGCCAGTGCCGCCAGGGACGTGATGAACCGCGGCCGACCGCTGCGGATGACGTCGGCCAGCGGAAGGTCGCGCTCCAGATCCCCGGAACCGAGCCCGTCGAGCGCCTCCAGCGACTCGCCGCTCAGCGCCACGATGTTCAGCGAGGAGTTCTCCACGAGCCCCAGGGCCAGCCCGTCCGCCCCCAGCCTCGTCAGTCCGCCCGGACCGGTGAGCGCCGCTGTCACATCGTCCACGGTCACCGCGCGTGACATCGCGCTGGTCGTGCGCTCGACGATGTCGGTCTGACGCTGTCGGCGCTTTTCCAGATCGAGGACGAAGGCCGAATGGGTGACTTCCGCCGTCGCGTCGCGCACGACCCCCACGACCCGGTGGGCCTTGCCGTCCTTCGACCGCAGGATGCGGGCCTGGACATGGGTCCACTGGGCCGTCCCGTCGTCCAGCGACACCCGGAAGTGGACGTTGTAGGAGTTGCTGCCGCCCGTGATGGCCTCGTCGATGGTGACGTCCAGCCGAGCCCGCTCCGCGGGCTCCAGCCGCTCCGCCAGCGAGCCGGGACGTGAGTCGTACGTCGCCGGGTCCACGCCGAAGACCGCGAGCCCCGCGTCGTCGATGTCCAGGGTCCGGGCATCGAGGTCCCAGTCGAAGCTGCCCGTCCGGTTCATGGCGAGGCGTTCCGTCGGCCCGATCTCACCGTTGGTCCTCCGGTCGGGCCGGCGGATCGCAGCGGCTTCGGTGTCCCGCCGTTCGTGGTCGGTCATGCACGCTCCGGAGATCGTCCGGCGGGGCGTGTGGCGACGCGCCCCGTAAGCCTCAATTGTCGAGCCGCTTCCACCGGAGTGCCACAGCGGAGCACCACCGAAGTTCCCTCCCGGCCCACGCGCCGGAAACCCCCGGCCGACCCCCTGCCCGCCCGGCGGCCGGAGCGTCGCAGAATGGCGGGAACGGACCGTCCGGCGCCGGGCGGTCCCCCAGGTCTCCACCGTGCCCAGTGAGCGGAGTGCACACATGATCGACGACCGGCCCGTCCTCCTGGAGACCCGCGGGCGCTCCCTGCACCTCACCCTGAACCGGCCCCGCGCCATCAACGCCCTCACCCACACCATGGTGCGGCTTCTCGACGAGGCACTCGCCGGTGCCGAGCGGGACGGGGCGGTCACCTCGGTCGTCCTGGCCGGAGCGGGCGACCGCGGCCTGTGCGCGGGCGGTGACATCCGCGCCCTCCACGACGACACCCGCGCCGGAGGCCGTGCGTCGCTGGAGTTCTGGCGCGACGAGTACCGCCTGAACGCCCGCATCGCCCGGTTCCCCAAGCCGTACGTCGCCCTGATGGACGGCATCGTGATGGGCGGGGGAGTCGGGGTCTCGGCCCACGGCTCGCTCCGGATCGTCACGGAACGCTCACGCGTGGCCATGCCCGAGACGGGTATCGGGTTCGTCCCCGATGTCGGCGGCACCCACCTGCTGGCCGCCGCCCCCGGCGAGCTGGGCACCCACCTGGCGCTCACCGGCCGCTCCGTCGGGGCGGCCGACGCCCTGCTGTGCGGCCTCGCCGACCACCACGTACCCACGCGGCGCCTGGCGGAGCTCACCGAGGCGGTGGCCGCGGCGGCGACCGAGGGCGAGGTGACGGCGGCCGTGCGGGGGTTCGCCGAGGAGCCGCCCGCCGGCGAGCTGGCCGCGCAGCGCGACTGGATCGACGCCTGCTACGCCGCCGGAACCGTCGAGGAGATCGTCCGACGGCTCCGGGCGCACCCCGCCCCCGCGGCGGCGGACGCGGCGGCGGAACTCGCGGGAAGGTCGCCCCTGGCGCTCAAGGTCACGCTCGCCGCCGTACGCCGGGCGGCCCGGCTCGGCAGCCTGGAACCCGTCCTCGACCAGGAGTTCCGCGTCTCCAGCCGGGTCCGTGAGGAGCCCGACTTCGTGGAGGGCGTACGGGCCCGGATCGTCGACAAGGACGGCAGCCCGCAGTGGAAACCGGCCACCCTCGCCGAGGTGGACGACAGCGCGGTCGCCCGCTTCTTCGCCCCCCTCGGCCCCGATGAGCAGGAGCTCGGCCTCGCCCCCGGCGCCACCGCCGGCCCGATGCCCTGAGACCGAGCCCCGGCCGACGCCCCCCCGTCGGCCGCCTGCCTGTCCGCCTACCTGTCGCTGCCGGACAGGCTCGGCTGCAACTCGCGCACCAGAGCGAACAGCCGGTCCTCGTTCCCCGTCAGCCCCGCCCCTCGCAGGGCGCGGTCGGCCTCCCGCATCGGTGAGGTGAGCAGCGGAAGATACCGGGGCGCGTCTTCCGGGTCCGAGAGCGCGGCCCGGGTGGCCTCCAGCAGGCGGACATACGCCTGCGCCGCGGCGAGCTCGTCTTTGTCCATCTCAGCGTCTCCTGGTCAGAGGTGTCGGACCGTCAAGCATCCCCCACGGGTCTGACAACGCCCCTCCGAGCCCGCTACCGCACCCCGCCGACTCCCGCCGGTGGCTCAACCTCCAGATACCGCCGCCTGCGGGGGCCCCGGTAGAGCAGCACGGTCCAGCCGAGCCGCCGCAGCACCTCGGCGCACCGGGCCAGCGCCTCCTCCTCGTGGTGCGCCGCGCCGCTGCCGGGCGGCCCGGCCCAGTCGACCCGTACCGACGCGGCCGACTCGCCCGTCCCTACCCGGTACCCGGCCGACACCCGCCGGCCCGACGCGTCGACGGCGGAGGGAGTGGCTCCGGAGCTCTCCAAGGCCAACGCGACGGCCCGTACCGGCCGGTGAAGCTCCCACGGCGCCGGTACGGCCTCCGGTCGGCCGGCCGGTCCGCCACCGGTCAGACGCCGGATCTGGAGCAGCCCCTCGAAGGCGGTCCGCACCGAGGCGGCGCGCACCTCGGCGCTCTCGGTGGGCGGCGGCCCGTCCCCCGTCGCGGGCTCGAACCCGGCGCCCCTCCCGCTGCCCATACGTCCCCCCGGCTCCGACCACGCGTACGTGCCCCAGTGTGCACCGGGCCGGTGACACTCCCCGGCGGGCCGGACCGGCGGTGTCCGGCGACACCGCTCAGGCGGCTCCCCGGAGGTCTTCCTCCACGGCCGCCTTGAGACGCTCGAGGGTGGTGCGGATGTTGCCGCGCTGGAACTGCGCGAAGGTCTTCCCTCCCGTCGCGACGCGATCGAACCCGTTGGCCAGGAGGTCCGGCCAGGAGCGCCGGTCGTCCGTCCAGGTCTCGGTGACGCGGGTGCCGCCCTCCACCGTTTCGAAGCGGTACTCCCAGGTCGCGATGGGGCCGGGAAGACGCGGGCGCCGCAGGCCGATGGCGTGGACCCGGAAGGCGAAGCGCTCGCCCGGATCGGCCGCCGTCACGGTGCACCGGGTCGTCCAGCTCACGGCGCCGCGCTTGTTGCGGCCCTCGAAGACCATGCCGACGTACGCGCCGTGCCGCTCCCCCCGTACGGTCGCCCCCCGGTTCTCCGGACTCCAACGGCCCATCGCCGTGGGGTCGCTGAGCTGTTCGTACACCTGCGCCGCGGGGCCTCGATGACGATGCTGTCCGCTACGGACATGGTGCGGGGCATGGCGCGACTCCTTGTCCACGGTCGTCGTCGGAGACCATCCGGGAGCGGACGGACCGTGGCGCCGGCACCCCGGGACCACACCTTACTCGCGAGTAGTAAGCGTGCGGTGCCGGGAGCGGTCCGGCGTACCGCCACCGGGGCCACCCGTGCCTCCGCTCACCGCGCCCGCCGCTCGCGCCGGCCGGCCACCCGTACCCGTACGTCGGTCGGCAGGGCGCGTACGCCCGCGCAGCGGCGCGCGTCCGTGACCACCCCGGCGGCGACCCGGCGCACCACCTCCGCGGGCCGGGCCTCGGGCTCGACCACCAGCGTCACCGCCGCCCGCAGCGGCCGCCCGGCCAGACGCACCCGGGCGTGCGCCACACCGTCGACCGCGGCCGCCTGCGAGGTCATCGCCCGCTCCCACGCCCGCCGCCGCAGCGTCAGCCCGGCACCCCGCAGGCCCACCCACCGGGGCCCGGACGTCGCCACCTGCGCGACGAACCACCGGACGCACAGGGCCAGCACGAGAGCCAGCGCCACGACCACGACCGGTGTCCACCAGCCGTTCTCCCGCAACCGGGCCAGTCCGCCGCGGTCCAGCAGCGCCCCTTCGGCGGCGCGCCCGGACCACCAGGCCGGCACCGCCCGCCCCACCCGGCCCAGCCCCGAACCGTCCCCGACGGCCAGCAGAGCCCCGCCGCCCAGCAGGGCGAGGCCGACCGTCCCGAGCAGCACCCGGTTCACCGCGCCACGTCCGATCATCGACACGCTCGCCCCCTCCCCGCGCCGCCGTCCGTCACACCGCCGACGCCACCGTTCGTCACACCGCTCACGCAGTCATCCGTCACGCGGCTCATGCCCTTCCGTATCTCCGCCGTTCCGTATTTCCGCTGTTCCGCCGTTCCGCGGCCCGTCCCGAGGATCGTCCCGAGCGGCGCCCCCGCCCCACCGCACCCGGACCCGCAGGGCGGGCGGATCGGCCGGCCCCAGCTCCAGCAGGCCCGCGCCCATCGCCCGGAGCGCCTCGGCGCGCACCTCCTCCGGGTCGCCGTACCCCACATCCGCCCGCACTCCCGCCCGCCGGTGCCGCACGCTCACGCGCGCCCGGACCACCCCGGGAACCCCGAGCGCCCGCTCCCGCAGGATCCGGGCCGCCGCCGTACGGTCCAGCGCGGACCGCACCCCCGGGGCGGGCGCCGCCATCCGCAGCCGCCGCCGCAGCCCCGGCAGGAGGGCACTCCCCAGCAGCCAGGCGCCCGCGAGCGCCGCGACCGCCCCGCCGAGCCGTACCGAGGAGTCCGCCGGGCCGTGGGCCGCCGCCCAGTCGAGCACCGCCGTACGCCACCCGGCGGGGGCGCCGCCGAACCGGACCGCGACCACATCGACCAGCACCAGCCCGCACGCCACGGCCCCCACCGCCGCCAGGACCGCCGCGGGAACACGCCGTTGTGCCCGGATACGGGTGGCGGCGCGGCCCTTGCCGCTGTCCGAGCCGGGGGCCGCCTCCTCAGCCTCCGCAACCGGTGGGGGAGCGCCGGCCGACAGCGCGTCGACACGGACCTCGGCGCGCGGCACGGACAGACCCGTCAGGGCCGCCGTCCGGGTCTGGGCCCGTTCCCGGATCCGCCGCGCGGCCTCGTCGGCCCGCACGGGGTAGGGCAGCCGCACACCGACCGCGATCCGCGCGGAGGCCCCGCGCACATCGGCCGAACCCCGGATCACCGAACCGCCTTCGGGCAGCGCCTCGGCGGCGGCCCGCTCGGCGATCCGCCGGACCGCCCGAGGGGCCACCGTCGTCGTACCGCGCCCGCCGGCGGGGACCGTCACCGCCGCCTCCCCGCCACCGAGTCGAGGAACTCCCGCAGCCCGGTGCCCCGGTCCACGAGATGACCGGCCAACCAGCCCAGCGCGCCGAGCGCGGCCACCACGAGGAACGCCCCGAACCCCCCGAACCAGCCCGCGAACCCCAGCGCCATGCCCGCGGCGGCACCGATCGCGCCCCGGCCCGGCACACCGCCCGCCGGGCCGGACCCGTCCACCCTGCGCGTCACGCCGTCACGCCACGCGGGTCTCGGCCACGGCGGCCTCGTCGTCGTCCTCGGGCAGGTGCACGTCGTTCACGGTCACGTTGACCTCGACGACCTCCAGACCCGTCGTCCGCTCCACCGCCGCGATGACGTTCTCGCGCACGTCGCGCGCCACATCGGTGATCGCGACGCCGTACTCGACGACCAGGTCCAGGTCGATGGCCGTCTGACGCTCGCCCACCTCGACCTTGACGCCCCGTCCGACGTTCGGCCGGCCGCCCGGCACCCGGTCACGCACCGCGCCGAGCGTGCGGGAGAGACCGCCGCCCATGTCGTACACGCCCGGGATCTCCCGGGCCGCCATCCCCGCGATCTTCACCACGACGGTGTCGGCGATCGACGTACGGCCCCGCGTCGCCGCCGGCTCGGACGCGCCGATGGCTCCGTGCCCCACGGTCGTCGTACCGCCGACCGTGCCGCTCGGCTTCTGCCCGCCCGCGCCCGGCCCCGTGCTCGGGGTGGGTACGGCTGCCGCTGTCTGGGTGGTGGTCATGGAAACTCCTCGCCTATCGCTCGGTTCGTACCGCCTGACACCTCGTTGGACACGCTGTCCGGCGATTCATCACGCGGGTTCCCGGAAACTTTCCGCCGATCCCTCTTTCGAAAGCCGGGGTCGGGGCACACCGGTGCGTGACGTTCCGGCGCGCCGTGTGTCCAACGGACAAGAACCGACAGGACCGAGAAGGTGCCGTGGAACCTACTGAGGGAGGGGCTGGTCCGTGCCCGGCGACGGGAATCAGATGACGGAACGGGCGCCGGACGGCGTCCGGGCCGACGAGGCGCTGCTGGTCGTGCGGGCCGGGGAAGGTGACGAGGAGGCGTTCGAGGCGCTGGTGCGGCGGCACAGCCCCGCCATGCTGCAACTCGCGGTGCGGCTCCTGGGGGGCCGGGCGGATGCGGAGGACGCCGTTCAGGACGCCTTCGTCAGCGCCTGGCGAAAACTGCCCGAGTTCCGCCGGGACGCGTCCTTCCACACCTGGCTCCACCGCATCGTCACCAACCGCTGTCTCAACCGGCTCCGCTCCCGCAGACCGGCGGCGGACCTCGACTCGGTCCCCGAGCAGGCCGCCCCGGAGCACCAGGCGTCGCCCGCCCGCGCCGTCGAGTCGCGGGCCGCGGCCGACGCGCTGGCCGCGGCGATGACGGGCCTGTCGCCCGAACAACGTGTCTGCTGGGTGCTCCGCGAGATGCAGGGACTGTCGTACGAGGCCATCGCGGACACGGTCGGAATCAGTCTGCAGGCGGTCCGCGGCCGGGTCTTCCGGGCCCGCCGCCACCTGACGGAGGCGATGAGCTCATGGCGATGAGCGCCAACCCCGACCGGCCGGAAGAGAGCCGGTACGAAGAGGAGCAGCGGCTCGCCTGCGGGCGCACGCTGAGCGACGTCTGGGACGCCTGGGACACCGGCCGAACAGCCGACGACCCGCACGTCCCGGCCTGCCCGCACTGCTCGGCGGCCCTGGCCGGACTCGACGGCCTGGGCGATGCCGTACGCCGTGCCCGCGCCGAGGAACCCGGCGTGCCGGAGACGGCCACGGCCGCGGTCACGGCCCGGGTGATGGACCTCGTCCGGCTCGAACTGCGCCCCGGGCACTCGCTTCCCCTCGGGGAACCGGAGGAGGACCAGTGGATCGTCGAGGCGGCGGCCGCACGGCTGCTGCGAGCGGCGGTCGACGCGCTGCCCGGCGTACGGGCCGGGAGCTGCCGGATCGCCCCGCTCGACCCTGCCGACCCGACGGGCCCGGTACACGTACGCGTCGAGGTCGTGGCGAGCCTGGACCGGTCACTGCCGGACCTGGCCGACGCCGTGCGCGCACGGATCGCCGCCGTCGCCGACCGGGACATCGGGATCAGCCTCGGCGCGGCCGATGTCCTGGTCGTCGACATCATGGACGACGACCACTCCTACGGCGACGGCGACGATGGGGCAGACGGGTACGAAGGCCACGGCACGGGAGGAGCAGGGCGATGACCACCGACACACTCCGCGACCGGCTCGCCGAAGCGGCGGCCGGCGCCGCCCGGGACGTCCCCGGCGTCGCCTTCCTGCGCCCCGGCGTCGTGGACCTGCTGCGGACACGGTTCGCCGGCGGGGCCTCGCGCCTCGTCATGGAGCCCGGCGCGCGGGCGCAGGGGGTGCGGGTGAGCCGGGACGAGGCCACCGGTGCCTGGCACATCGACATCCGTCTCGTCCTGCACCGCGGCCACCGTGCCCTCGACGTCACCCGGGCCGTACGCGCCGCCACGCTGGCAGCGGTCCACGCCGAGCCGTCGGTCTCGGTGCGGGTGACGGTGACGGGGGTGGTGTGAGGGGCGGGCCCCGGTGCGGAGCCGGCTGCGAGGGCTGCCCGGCACCTGCCCCGGCACGGATGACGACTGCGGGGGCCCGAGACCGCCCCCGGCACGGATGAGGACTACGGGGCGGCCCGGCGCCGAGCCCCGGTACGGGTGGGGGAGACGAGCCGCCCCGGCGGCCGCCTCACCCGCCCGGCCCGGATGCACGGGATCACGCCCTGGTCGGCCCGCCCCCCTCCGCGCGGATCAGGCGCGCCACTCCGCGGTGCGGTCCGGCGACGCCTCCGCCAGCGCCTTGACGATGGCGTCGGCATCGCCCCGGTTCCCGTACACCGGTGTCCCGGGCTGCTGACGCCACGACTCGTCCAGGCCACCGGCGTCGACCGTGTCGAAGCCGAGCTCGTCGATGAGGTCGCGGACGGCCTGCTTGGCCGCCGGGTCGTCCCCGGCCACCGGCAGCGCCTGCCGTCCGGGACTGCCCTGCGGACGGCCCCGGTCCAGGATGTCCTGCGCGTAGGTCCCGTTGAACGCCTTGATCACGGGGTGGCCGATCTGCTGCTCGGTCCACCGGCTCTCCGGAAGCCCGTCCTCGATGGCGGCGATCTCGCCGTCGCGCTGCTGCGGGTAGTAGTTCCCGGTGTCGATGACCGTGACGCCCTCCGCCGCCCCGTCCAGGAATCCCGCGGGCAGGTCGGGCACGGCCTTCAGCGGGACGGTCACGACGACGATCCGGGCGTCCCGGGCTGCCTCGGACGCGGCCACCGGGGTGGCTCCCGTCTCCTCGGCCAGGGCGGTCAGGGTCTGGGGGCCACGGGAGTTGGCGACCGAGACCTCATGTCCCAGTGCGGTCAGGCGCCTGGTGAGATTGCCGCCGATGTTGCCCGCGCCAATGATGCCGATCTTCATGGATCCGACCTTCCGATGCCTGCTGAGTGGGGAGGAAGTGGTTCTGTCGCTTCACCAACTCCGCTGCCCGGGGAGGTGTTCCGGGCCGGTGTGGGCCATTTGAGTGTCCTTGCCGGTCGCTCGCGCGGGACGGGGAAGGATGTCCCACCGGACCGATCGCCGCGGGTCCATCCTGGTCGCCGAGTCCAAACGGGCCGTTGACCGAAGGAGCGTCGCAGTGACGACGAGGGGCATCTCGCAACCGGTGGAGACCGATGCCGCCGAAGAGGACGAACTGCCGGTACGGCTCAAGGAGCCGGGCAACGTCGTCATCAAGTGGCTGACCACCACCGACCACAAGACGATCGGCACGCTCTACCTCGTCACCTCCTTCGCCTTCTTCTGCGGGGGAGGGCTGCTGGCTCTGGTGATGCGGGCCGAACTGGCGCGCCCCGGAATCCAGCTGATTTCGAACGAGCAGTTCAATCAAGCGTTCACGATGCACGGCACGATCATGCTGCTGATGTTCGCCACGCCGCTGTTCGTCGGGTTCGGCAACTGGATCATGCCGCTCCAGATCGGGGCGCCGGACGTGGCGTTCCCACGGCTGAACATGCTCTCGTACTGGCTGTACCTCTTCGGCTCGCTCATCGCGGTGGCCGGCTTCCTCACCCCGCAGGGCGCCGCCGACTTCGGGTGGTTCGCCTACGCGCCACTGAACGACGTCGTCCGCTCGCCGGGCATCGGCGCCGACATGTGGATCATGGGTCTGGCCTTCTCCGGCTTCGGCACGATCCTCGGCTCGGTCAACTTCATCACCACGATCAT
>NZ_JBEYKR010000190.1:0-11318 GCF_040703535.1 Streptomyces sp. NPDC007346 | reverse complement strand
CGGCGCGGGGCCGCTCGCCGGGCGGGCCGGGGGTGGGGGTGCTGCGGGCGCCGCCGCCGGGGGGCGGTGGGGGGGGGGCCGGGCGGCGCGCGCGGCCGCCCGGGCGGGGCGGGCGGGCCCCCCCCCCCCGCCCCGGGGGTCAGGAGCCCGCGCCGGTGCTGCCCTTGCCCGCGACGGCGTCGGCGAGCATCGGCACATAGCGTTCGAGGCCCCACGGGATGGAGAGCACGGTCGGTCCGCTCGTCGCCATGGCCAGCTCCGCGTCCTGGACGAAGGCGTAGTTCTTGCCGGCGATCGGCTTCCAGCGGGAGAAGAGGGGGTCCTTGAGCGAGTACGTGACCTCGGCGGGGGCGTTCGCCCAGGCCACGACCACGTCGGCCTCGATGGTGTCGAGCTTCTCCAGGCTGATCCCGCCGTACCAGTTGGTGTCCTTCGCGGTGGCGGCGATCTTGCTCATCGACGGGGTGTTCCTGAAGCCGATCTCGGTCAGCAGCCGGACCCGGGCGTCGTAGTCGAGGTACAGACCGACCTCCGTGGACCCGGGGGTGAGGGCGACCGCGTAGGTGAAGGTCTTGTCCTTGAACTCCGGGTGGTCCACCGCGACCGCCGCCAGCTGCCCGCCGACGTCCTCGACCAGGCTCTCGGCCTTCTTCTCCTCGCCCATCGCCGTGCCGATGGTGCGGGTCATCTCCTGCCAGGTCCCGCCGTCCCAGGGCTTCTTGAGGTAGGGGAGGGTGGGGGCGATCTCGGTGAGGCGCTTGTAGTCGACGTCCGTGATGCCGGAGTACAGGCCGACGATGAGGTCCGGTTCGAGGGAGAGGATCTGCTCGAAGTCGATCTCGCCCGCGTCACCGTACTTCAGCGTCTCGGGAAGGGGCCCGCCGAGCTTCTCGACCTGGGTGCGGAACCACGGCGTGTACCCGTCCTTGTCGCCGCCCCACTGCTCGTCCACGCCGACCGGTACGGTGCCGAGCGCGGCGACGATGTCCAGCGACATCCAGCTCAGCGCGACGACCCGCTGGGGCTTCTTCTCGATGGTCGTGGTGCCGTGGGCGTGCTTGATGTCCACGGGGAAGCTGCCGGACGTGCCGCCGGCCTTCGCCTGCGGGGCGCTCTTGCCGGACTCACCGCTGCCGCAGCCTCCCAGGACGAGTACGGCGCCGATGGCGAGCGCCAGGACACGGGCCAGCGGGCCCGTTCGGCGTCCGGCCGGAATGGATGGGGACACGGTTCTCCTCGGATCAGGACATCGCGGGGTGGCGCGAGTGCGGGGGTGTGCGGGCAGGGGCGGCCACGGCGGTGCGCGGTGGACACGGTCACACCGGCACCGTCGAGGTTAGGTAACCCTTGCCTCGCTGAACGGTAGAAGGGCGGAGGGCCGAGGAGGGTCGCGAACGGGCCAGGGTGCGTCGCGAATCGGCCACGCGGCAGAAGCGTGGGGCGCCGGGCGTCGCGGTACGGCCGTCGGACGCGGCCGGAGGGGGCGCCGGGTCTCAGTGGCCGGCGGGTGCGAGCGCCGACTGTTCGCGCAGGTACGCCGTCGGGCTGGTCCCGGTCACCCGGCGGAACGCCGCGGAGAACGCGCTCGTCGTGGAGTAGCCGCAGCGGTGCGCGACCAGATTGACCGGGCGGCCCTGGGCGAGCAGGGTCGTCGCGGTGGACATCCGTACCAGCGACCGCCACCGGGTGAACGGCATCCCGACGTCCCGGCCGAACGCCCGCGTGACGGTACGCACGCTCAGCGCGTGCCGCGCCGCCCACTCCTCCAGCGAGAGGTCGCTCTCCGGGTCGCGCATGATGTCCTCGGCCATGGCGCGGATGCGTGAGTCCTCGGGGACGGGGACCTCCATCGCCGCGTGCGGGTCCTCCTCCAGCATCTCGATGATGAGCCGCTGGGCCCGCAGCCGCCGGTCGTCGGGCATAGGGTTGGCGTCGAGATGCAGCAGCATCTCCTGGAGCGCCCGCCCCATCCGCAGGGAACGCGGGGCGGTCCAGTGCGGGGGGATCGCCGCCCGGGTCACATAGGTGTAGCAGCTCACGCTCCCCGGATCGGGGTGGGAGGCGTGCGGGGTGCCCGGCGGCATCCACACGGCCTGCCCCGGAACGAGGCGGCGCACGGTGCGGCGGGTGTGCAGCGTCGTCGAGCCGGCGTGCGGCCAGACCAGGAGCGCGTCGTCGTGGGTGTGCACCCCGCTCATGGCCGACCCGGCGGGGAGGGAGCCGTCGAGGACCGCCGTGGTCAGCAGATAGGGCGCCTCCACCACGGGACCGCCGACCGAGGGCTCGGCCCAGCGGAGCGGGGTCGCCGAGAGCGTCCCCGCACGCCCGCGACCGGGGGAAACAACCGAAACCGACATGAAGGTTAGGGTAGCCTAACCTTCATGTCGTCGTCTCAGCGGGGCGCCCCCGGCGCCCCGCCCGGCACCCGGCCCTCGGGTAAGGAACAGCACCGCGTTGACGTAACGGGTGCGCCGCGGCACGAACGCCCTGCTCAGCGGCCCCTGATGGACCAGGCGTTCCGTTCTCGCCCGGCATCGTGGCCCTGCTCGAGCAGCCGAACAGCCTTTGATCAGCTACGACACCGGGCCGGCGCGGGGGGCCGAGCGGCCCCCCGCTCGGGCGGGTTCAGACGGGGGTGACGTACGCCCCGGCGATCCCGCCGTCCACCAGGAAGTCCGTCGCGTTGACGAACGAGGAGTCGTCGCTCGCCAGGAACGCCACGGCGGCGGCGATCTCGACCGGCTCGGCGAACCGGCCGACCGGGATGTGCACCAGCCGCCGCGCGGCCCGCTCCGGATCCTTGGCGAACAGCTCCTGGAGCAGCGGAGTGTTGACCGGCCCGGGGCAGAGCGCGTTGACGCGGATGCCGTCGCGCGCGAACTGCACCCCCAGCTCGCGCGACATCGCCAGCACCCCGCCCTTGGACGCGGTGTACGAGATCTGCGAGGTCGCCGCCCCCATCCGGGCCACGAAGGAGGCCGTGTTGATGATGGAGCCCTTGCCCTGGGCGCGCATGTACGGGATGGCGGCCTTGCAGCACAGGTAGACGGAGGTGAGGTTGACCTCCTGCACCCGGCGCCAGGCCTCCAGGCCGGTCTCCAGGATGGAGTCGTCCTCCGGAGGCGAGATCCCCGCGTTGTTGAACGCGATGTCGACCGAACCGTAGGTGTCGGACGCCGCCTTGAAGAGGGCGTCGACCTGCTCGGCGTCGGTGACGTCCGTACGGACGAAGAGCCCGCCGGCCTCCTCGGCGGCGGCCTTGCCGCGCTCCTCGTCCACATCGGCGCAGACGACATGGGCGCCCTCGGCGGCCAGCCGCCGCACGGTGGCCAGACCGATGCCGCTGCCGGCTCCGGTGACGACGGCGGTGCGGCCGACCAGGCGGCGGCAGACGGAAGGAGTGTCGGTCATGGTGCTCAGGCCTCCGTGCTGATGAAGACGTTCTTGGTCTCGGTGAAGGCGGCCAGGGCGTCGGGACCGAGCTCGCGGCCCAGCCCCGACTGCTTGTAGCCGCCGAAGGGGGTCGAATAGCGCACACCGGAGTGCGAGTTGACCGACAGGTTGCCCGCCCGCAGGCCCTGGCCGACGCGGAGCGCCCGCCCGATGTCCCGGGACCAGACGGACCCGGCCAGCCCGTAGTCGGTGGCGTTCGCCAGGCGCAGCGCCTCCTCCTCGCCGTCGAACGGCAGGACCACCGCGACCGGCCCGAAGACCTCCTCCACGGCCACCGGAGCGTCGGCCGCGACCCCGGTGAGAACGGTCGGCGGGTACCAGAACCCGGGCCCCTCGGGTGCGTCGCCGAGAAGCGCCCGTACGCTGTCGGCTGACCGGCCGGCGTCGACGAAGCCCCGTACCCGGTCGAGCTGGAGGGCCGAGATCAGCGGGCCCATCTGCGTCTTCTCGTCGGCCGGGTCGCCCACCACCACGGCGGCGACGGCCGGGCCGAGCAGCTCCAGGAAGCGGTCGTACACGGAGCGCTCGACCAGGATCCGGGTCCGGGCGCAGCAGTCCTGGCCCGCGTTGTCGAGGAAGGACATCGGGGCGGCCGCCGCCGCGGCCTCCACGTCGGCGTCGGCGAAGACGATGTTCGGGCTCTTGCCGCCGAGTTCGAGGGTGAGGCGCTTCACGCGCTCCGCGCAGCGGGTCATGATCTGCTTCCCGGTCCGGGTCGAACCGGTGAACACGATCTTCGCGACCCCCGGATGCTCCACCAGGGCGCTCCCGGCGACCGGGCCCTGGCCGGGCAGCACCTGGAACAGCCCCTCGGGAAGGCCTGCCCCCAGGGCGAGTTCGGCCAGCCGCAGAGCGGTCAGCGGCGTGGTCTCGGCGGGCTTGAGCAGGACGGCGTTGCCCGCGGCGAGCGCCGGGGCCAGGCCCCAGGCGGCGATGGGCATCGGGAAGTTCCACGGAGCGATGACGCCGATGACGCCCAGCGGCTCCAGGATGGTGAAGTCGATGCCGCCCGCGACCGGGATCTGCCGGCCGAGCAGCCGCTCCGCGCCGCCCGCGCTGTAGTCGAGGAGGTCGCGGACGTTCCCCGCCTCCCAGCGGGCGTTGTCGATGGTGTGTCCGGCCTCCCGGACTTCCAACTGGGCCAGTTCCTCGATGTGTTCGTCGACGACGGCGGCGAAGCGGCGCAGCAGCCGGGCCCGGTCGGCGGGTGCGGCGGCGGCCCAGGGGCGCTGTGCGGCGGCGGCGCGGACCACGGCCGCGTCCACGTCGGCCGCCGAGGCGGCGGGCACGGTGGCGATGACCTCGGCGGTCGCCGGGTTGAGGACGTCCAGGGCGGGCTGGGACACGTACGGACCTCGATCGCGAGAGCTGATGGTTGTCGGAGACGTTCAGGCTGCCGGAGGCGCTTGGACCGTCAGAGCCGTTCGAAGGAGCGGCGCAGCTCCCAGTCGGTCACCGCGGCGTCGTACGCGGTGAGTTCGACCTCGGCCATGTTCAGGTAGTGCGCGACGACCTCCTCGCCGAACGCCTCCTTGGCGAGGGGACTGGCCTCCCACAGCTCGGCCGCCTCGCGCAGGGTCGTCGGCACCTGGTCGTACGCGGCGGTGTAGGCGTTGCCCGTACACGCCGTGGGCAGCGGCAGCCGGTGCTCGACCCCGTACAGACCGGCGGCGACCATTCCGGCCACGGCGAGGTGCGGGTTGACGTCGCCGCCGGGGAGCCGGTTCTCGAAGCGCGTCGAGCGGCCGTGGCCGACGACCCGCAGGGCGCAGGTGCGGTTGTCGACGCCCCAGGCGACGGCGGTGGGTGCGAAGGAGCCCGGCTGGAAGCGTTTGTAGGAGTTGATGTTGGGCGCGTACAGGAGGGAGAAGTCCCGCAGGGCGGCGAGTTGACCGGCCAGGAAGTGGCCCATCAGCTCGGACATGCCGTCCGGCCCGTCACCCGCCATCGCGTTCTCGCCGTTCTCGTCGGTGAGCGAGAGGTGGATGTGGCAGGAGTTGCCCTCGCGCTCGTCGTACTTGGCCATGAAGGTCAGCGAGACACCCTCCTGGGCCGCGATCTCCTTGGCGCCGGTCTTGTAGACGGCGTGCTGGTCGCAGGTGGTCAGCGCCTCGTCGTAACGGAAGACGATCTCGTGCTGGCCCGGATTGCACTCGCCCTTGGCGGACTCCACGGTCAGCCCGGCCCGCTGCATCTCGTTGCGGATGCGGCGCAGCAGCGGCTCGATCCGGCCGGTGCCGAGGATCGAGTAGTCGATGTTGTACTGGTTGGCCGGGGTCAGCCCGCGGTAGTCCCGGTCCCAGGCCTCCTCGTAACTGTCCCGGAAGACGATGAACTCCAGCTCCGTGCCGACCTGTGCCGTGTAGCCGAGCGAGGCCAGCCGGTCGAGCTGGCGGCGCAGGATCTGGCGCGGCGCCGCCACGACCGGGCTGCCGTCGTGCCAGGCGAGGTCGGCGATGAGCAGGGCGGTGCCCTCGTGCCAGGGGAGTGGGCGCAGCGTGGCGGGGTCGGGGACCATGCCGAAGTCGCCGTAGCCGTTCTCCCAGGACGACATCGCGTAGCCGTCGACGGTCCGCATCTCGGTGTCCACGGCCAGCAGGTAGTTGCAGCCCTCGCTGCCGTGCTCCAGCACCTCGTCGAGGAAGAACCCGGCCGCGAACCGCTTCCCCTGGAGCCGGCCCTGCATGTCGGGGAAGGCCAGCACCACAGTGTCGATCGACCCGTCGGCGACGTGTGAGCGGAGCTCGTCGACGGTGAGCGGGGGTGTGCGGTCTGCCACGGGATTCCTCCTTGGGTGAACCGGGAGGCTTAAGGTATGGCAGAGAACCATTGCTTGGGAAGGGGATCCGCGAGTGGTCACCAGAAGGAGATCCGCCGGCACCCGACCGGCGGCAGCCGAGGGCGTCCCGGAGCTCGACGGCACGACGACGGGCGGCGCGGCAGCGGGCGGGAAGGCGGGCGGCGCGGAGGCGGCGGCCGCGGAGGCGGAGACCGGATCGCGCCCGCTCGCCTCCGTGCTGCGGCCCGTCCGCGCGGGCAACGGCTTCGAGGAGACCCTTGAGCAGGTCCTGCAACTGCTCCGCCTCGGCCTCGTCCCGCCGGGCGGCCGGCTGCCCGCCGAGCGCGAGCTCGCCCAGCACCTGGGCGTCAGCCGGGTCACCCTGCGCGAGGTGCTCAAGGTCCTCCAGGACCAGGGCATGGTGGAGAGCCGGCGCGGCCGCTACGGCGGAACGTTCGTCCTGCCGCGCGCCACCGCCGCCGACGGCAGCGACGAACTGCGGCGCCGGGTGGCGGCGCTCGACGTGGAGGACACCCTGCGCTTCCGCGAGGTGCTGGAGACCGGGGCCGCCGGGCTCTGCGCCGAAGGGCTCCCGGCCGACGGGGCCGACCGGCTGCGGGCGGCCCTGGAGGCCACCCAGGGCGCCCGGCTGGAGGAGTACCGCCGCCAGGACACCCTGCTCCACCTCACCCTCGCCGAACTCTCCGGCTCCCGCTCGCTCGCCGCCCGGTACGCCTCCGTACGCGCCACCGTCAACGAACTCCTGGACTGCATCCCCCTGCTGGTGCGCAACCTGGAGCACTCCCAGCAGCAGCACGCGGCCGTCGTGGAGGCCGTGCTCGACCGGGACGCGGAGGCGGCGCGCGAGATGATGCGCGAACACTGCGCGGGTACGGCGGCGCTGCTGCGCGGCTTCCTGGCCTGAGGGGCCGGGGGCGATCCGCAACCGCTCGCCGACGCGCGCCCCTTGCCCTTCCCCTCGCCGTTCCACAAAGGTGTGCCGTCGAACCTTTGATCGACGCAGCTTTATCGGTGAGGACATACTGGAGCGCCTCATGGCGCAGAGGCCGCGGCGGCCCCGGAGGAGGTGTTCACCGCACCGGCCGCGGCGGAGGCCGAACGTAGGCGCGTGCGGCTGACCGCCCGCACCGGCCCCCCGCCCCACGATCCGCACGGCACAATCAGTCGATCCGCGATGAGACAACCGAAGGAGCCGTCCCATGTCCCGGCCCGTCATCGGCATCAGCACCTACCAGGAACCGGCCCGCTGGGGCGTGTGGGAGATGCCCGCGGTGCTCCTGCCCGCCGCCTACCCCCGCCTGGTCCGGGCGGCGGGCGGACGCGCGGTGCTGCTGCCGCCGGACGAGGCCGCGGACGCCGCCCGCGAGACCGTGGCGGCCCTGGACGGGGTGGTGATCGCCGGGGGAGCGGACGTCGACCCGGCCCGCTACGGTGCCGACCCCGACCCCCGTACGGGACCTGCGGCCCGCGAACGCGACGCCTGGGAGCTCGCCCTGATCGAGGCGGCGATCGAGCGGCACGTCCCGCTGCTGGGCATCTGCCGCGGCATGCAGCTGCTGAACGTCGCCCTCGGCGGCACCCTGCACCAGCACCTGGACGGCCACACCGGCGGCCACGCCGTCTTCGGCGGCCACCCGGTGGACCCCGTGCCCGGCACGGCGTACGCGGCGGCCGTCCCCGAGCGGACCACGGTGCCCGCCTACCACCACCAGGCCGTCGACCGCCTGGGCACCGGCCTGGTCGCCTCCGCCCACGCCCCCGACGGGACGGTGGAGGCGCTGGAACTCCCGGACCGCGAGAGCCTGGTGCTCGGCGTCCAGTGGCACCCGGAGATGGGCGAGGACCTCCGCGTCATGGCCGCCCTCGTCGAGGCGGCCCGCCGCCGCTCGCGGGCTCCGGGGGCGGCGACGGAAGCCGGGGCGACGGAGTGCCTGACGGGTTGAGAGGTACGGGGAGTGCGGGGCCGGCGTAGGCGGGCGGGGTGAAGCGCGAGCCGTCGCCGGGCGCCCCGGCCGGGCGCGCCTCCGCCAGCTCCTGGAGCAGGAACGGCCGCACCGCCTTGTCGCGCAGGGCGGTGCGCCAGGCCTCCCGGGCCCGGTCCAGATCGGCCGAACGGTCCACCCCGGGCGGTGAGCCGGGCGCCGACTGGAGTGCGGCGGTGCGGTAGAAGGCGACGATGCTGATCAGGGAGGTGGCCGCCGCGATGGCGAGGCTGATCCAGCCGACCCGGACGAGGGTGTCGGACA
Source organism: Streptomyces sp. NPDC007346 (assembly GCF_040703535.1). Lineage (NCBI taxonomy): Bacteria > Bacillati > Actinomycetota > Actinomycetes > Kitasatosporales > Streptomycetaceae > Streptomyces > Streptomyces sp. NPDC007346. Next base: position 2,819 of record NZ_JBEYKR010000190.1, on the reverse strand, counting down.
GGGCCCCCAGACCGCGCGCGAGGCGGAGCCCGTACCCCAGCAGGAGGAAGGTCGCGGCGGCGACGGCGGCGAGGATCGGGGTCAGCACCCCCAGGACCGCCAGCGCTCCGGCGCCCGCCCGCTCCTGGCTCCCCGGCCCCGACAGAGGGGAGGGGCCGCTGTCGGGGCGCCGGGCGCGCAGCTCGCGCCGCAAGGTCGCGTACGCACGGTACTCCGCGGCGGCGGCCGGGGCCGTGCGCGCCACCGAGGCCAGGGCCCGCAGGCGCAACTGGCCGCCGCCGACGCCCGATCGCTCCAGCAGCCGCTGGATCTCCGCCGAGGCGAGTACCTCGTCGAGCACCTCCGCGTAGTCGGATCTGTCCTCGTCCCCGAACGGGGAAGGCCTGCCCATACTGTCCTTCGATCGATGTGTCGCCGTGCTGTGGTGCGCCACGGTGCGGGGGCCGCGGGATCCCCGGAGGAATCCCGCGGCCCCCTGGGGCGTTCGCCCCGGCCGTGGTGACGGCGCTGCTTACAGGTGCTCCGCGACGGCGGGCATCAGGTCCTGGAAGGTACGTCCGTCGGCCGCCGCGCCGATGGCGCTCATCTGCCACCCCGAACCGGCCCGCTGCACCTTCGCCATGATCTGCGCGGTGTGCCGCCCGCCGCCGGTCAGGGTGTACCGCGCCAGCTCCTGGCCGTTGCTCTCGTCGACCAGGCGGCAGAAGGCGGCCTCGACCTCCTCGAAGGTCTGGCCGGTGAACGAGTTCACCGTGAAGATGATCTGGTCGACGTGGGCCGGCACGCGCCGCAGGTCGACGACGATGGACTCGTCGTCGCCGCCCTCGCCCGCCCCGCCGACCCGGTTGTCGCCGGTGTGCTGGACCGAACCGTCGTCGCTGGTGAGGTGCTGGAAGAAGACCACGTCCTGGGGCTCCTTGCCCGCGAAGAGCACGGCCGAGGCGTCCAGGTCGATGTCACGGGCGGTCAGCCGGGCCAGGAAGCCCTTGCGGGGCGCGGACTTCCAGCCCAGCCCCATCCGGACGACGCCGAGTTCGCCGCCGCCGGACTTGGTGAGGCTGACCTGCTGGCCCTTGGAGAGGTTGATCGTCATGCTTCCGCCTTCGGTGGTTACGGTGAGGTGCTGCGTCCGGACCGGTGGAGCGAGGTCACAGACCCACGCCGAAGTCGGCGACGATGCCGCTCAGCCCGGAGGCGTAACCCTGCCCGACCGCACGGAACTTCCACTCGGCGCCGTGCCGGTACAGCTCCCCGAAGACCATCGCCGTCTCGGTGGAGGCGTCCTCGCTGAGGTCGTAACGGGCGATCTCCGCGCCGTCCGCCTGGTTCACCACCCGGATGTAGGCGTTGCGGACCTGGCCGAAGCTCTGGCCGCGGCCCTCCGCCTCATGGATCGAGACGGGGAACACGATCTTGGCGACGGTCCCCGGCACCGCGGAGAGGTCGACCTTGACGATCTCGTCGTCCCCCTCGCCCTCCCCGGTGAGGTTGTCCCCGGTGTGCTCGACCGAACCGTCCGGGCTCTTGAGGTTGTTGTAGAAGACGAAGTGCTCGTTGGAGAGGACTTTGCCCGACTCGTCGCAGAGCAGCGCGCTCGCGTCCAGGTCGTAGTCGGTGCCGGTGGTCGTCCGGACGTCCCAGCCGAGGCCGACGAGGATCGCGGTCAGCCCCGGAGCCTCCTTGGTCAGCGAGACATTTCCGCCCTTGGCCAGGCTCACGCCCATGGTGTTCTCCCTTGTGTGGTGACGGGTGCCCCCGGTGATGTCCCACCGCCATGGGTGACGGTGCGGACACTCTGCGGCAACACCAGGAAATCTACAGCACTGTAGATTTTCTGGGCCAGGTGGGAACCGGTCGCAGGCGTCACCGGAGGGCCACCGGCTGGATACGATTTCCCGATGCCCGGCGGACGAACGGCCGTGACCGGGCGCCGGAGTGAAGCGAGAGGGGGGCCGGACGGTGGACACCGAAGGAGCCGGTGGTGAACGGGGGACGCCCGCTCGCAGGCGGGGCCAGGGCGAGCTGGAGGCCCAGGTGCTGTCCGTGCTGGGCGAGGCGACCGAACCGGTGACCGCGGCCTGGGTGCTGCAACGGCTCGGCAGTGGCCTGTCGTACAGCACCGTCATCACGATCCTGACCCGGCTGCACGCCAAGCAGGCCGTCACCCGGACCGGGCCCAAGCGCCCCGTCCTGTGGCAGCCCGTGGCGAACGAGGCCGGCCTCGCCGCGCTGCGCATGCGCAGCCTCCTCGACAAGCAGAGCGACCGGGACGCGGTGCTCTCCAGCTTCGTCTCCGTCCTGTCGGCGGACGACGAGGAGCTGCTGCGCTCGCTGCTCGCGGAGAGCGGCCCCGGTGGACCCGGCGCGCCGACGGACCGGCCGGAGGGCTGACGATGGGCGTCTTCGTGTATCTGCCCCTGGTCCTGCCCCTGACCGCGCTGCCGATCGCGCGCCTGGCCGAGCAGCACCTGCACCCACGGAGAGCCGCACGCCTGCTGACCACCGTCGCCGTGATCCTCGCTTCGTGCAGTCTGGTCTGTCTCGGGCTGCTGGTGGTGGTCGGCACGGCGCAGCTGCCCGGCAATCCGCTGCCCGACGGCTGGTCCGACGACGAGGTGCGCGACGCCGTCCCGCACGACGCCTTCGCCGGCAAGGCGTCGATCCTGGCGCTCGTCGCCGTCACGACGGCCTGCGGCTTCACCGTTCACCGCCACTACCGCTTCCGTGTCTTCGCCGTCGATGGTGACGAACGGCAGGTGACGCAGGTCGATGCGGTGTTCCTTGTCCTTCTCTTCGACTTCAGGCTTGAGCTTGCGCGC
>NZ_JBEYKR010000189.1:0-11332 GCF_040703535.1 Streptomyces sp. NPDC007346 | reverse complement strand
CTCGGGGTCGAGGACCGGCGCGCCGGAGTCGTAGACGTAGAAGCCGCCCGTCCCTGTCCTCGCCTCCGTCCCCGTCGGCGTCCGGCGCGCCCCCGCCGACCGCCCGAGCGGCCCGCTGCCAGGCCTCGTTGGCGTCCGCGCCGAAGTCCCACACGTGCGGGCAGACCCCGCCGGTCCCGTACCGCGCGACGAAAGCGTCCCGCACCTGCCGGCGCACCACCGGACCGAGGTCGAACACCTCCGCCAGCGACGCCAGTTCGCCGATCACCCGGTGGTCAGCGTCGCCGAAGAAGCCGTCCAGGCGTACCGGCTCCCGCAGGACGACGTCCTCGCTGAGGACGGTGAGGCGGGCGGGGGCGGCGCCCACCGGGTGGCCCACCTCGTCGAGGAGCGTCACCCAGCGCTCCCTCAGGGTGGCCAGCACGGCAGCGCGGCGACCGGGTTCCGCCGCGCCGAACTCACCGGTGACCACGGCGAGATCCTCGATACGCAGGGCCGGCTCCCGGTCCTGCGGTGAGCCGGTCTCCCGCAGCCAGCGGGCCAGCCGGGGGAGCGGGTCCGGGTCCTGCGGGTCGAAGGGCTCCACCGGGACGAGCAGCCCCGCGTCGCGGACCTGCCGGACGAAGGCGGATGCCGCACGGAGCTGTTCCGGCCCCGGCTCGGGTCCCTCCTCGGCCGCGAGCAGGGCGGCCAGCGCGTCGAGCGTGGCCGGGGGATCGGACAGTGCGGCGAGCCGGCGCAGCGGTGCCGCCGCGCCGAGGCTGACCTCGTCGTCCTCCACCGCGAGGAAACGCGCGGCGGTGAAGGCCGTACGGGAGCGGGCGAAGGCGGCGCGCCCGTCGGAGGCACGCAGGCTGCTGCACATGCGGTGCGGCAGTGTGGAGCGACGGCGCGGGTCGGCCGCCAGCGCCGCGAACAGGGTGTCCACCAGCGTCCGGTTGGCGCGGACGACGGCTCGGGACGAACCGAGCGGCAGCTCCGCGCCGTTCCACGAGCCGGTTCCCCGATCCGTGCTGTCCTCCGAGCCGGCCCCCTGCTCCGCGCCGTTGCGGGGATCGGCCGCCGGGTCCGTATCCCCACCCGGTGGTGTCGGCAGCACACCCCAGCCGACAGCCGCGAAGGCGGACAGCGGGGTGGTGCGGGCGACCGCCCGCGTCACGTGCCGCACCACACCCGCCTCCTCCTTCCGCGCCCTGCGGTCCGCCGGTCCCTGCCCTGCCCGCACCACCGCTCGCAGCAGGTCGGCGCTGGTGAACGACGCGGCGCGCAGGAACGACGGCTCCCGGCACAACCCGGCGAGCACCGACCGCCCGGCGGTGAGAGCGGGGGCGGCCTGGGACCGCAGGGCCGTGAGCAACTCCTCCCTGCGGCTGCGTGCGCCGAGCCAGGCGCGCAGTTCGGGCACCCGGTCGGGGAGGCCGTCCAGGGCGAGGAGAAGGGCCGGCCGCGGGTCGCGCCCGTTGTGCACGGCGCGGCGGAGCGGAAGCACCACGGCGCGGTGGAAGTCCTCCGTATGGTCGGCCCGGCTCGCGTACAGCGCGTCACCGAGCGCGGGAGCCAGAGCCGTGAGCCGGGCCTCCACCACCACCAGTTCGGCCAGCGCGGCCCGGAACGCGGCGGCGGGGCCGGGCTCGGCGGGCAGGCTCAGCAGGGTCGTACGGACCAGCGCGCCGGGGGCGATCCGGGGGCGCGGGACCGCGCGCCCGTCGCGAGCCGGGGCCGCGGGCATCTGGGGTTCCGGTACGGGCGGATTCACATCGATCCAGTCGACTGGGCGTTGGCGTCGGACAGGGCCCGGCACGCGGTGGGACGCGCCGGGTTCGTACGCGAGCGGGCCTCCGCGGCACCACCCCGCGTGAACGGGCAGGCGGCGCCGCGGAAGCCCTCACGGTTCCTGTGTCACGCGCTGTCGACCAGCACCGGCGGCTGGACGCTGCACGCGCCGCAGCCGCTGCAACCCTGACAGGACGTCGAGGAGGAGGACGACAGCGAATAGGTGGACTCACCGATTCCTGCCGTGTCGCGCATCGCGGTGACGGTGATCTCACCGAGATCCAGCGCGCCGAGGTCGAACGAGGTGGCCGTCTGGGGAAGTGACATGTGTTCTCCGGGGGTCGTGAGAGCGGGAACGGTGCGTCTGTGCACCGGTTCGGCAGCGTAGATCGCCGGGCGCTGCCCGGAGCAGCGCCCTATTCAGCCAAGGAAGCGGAGAGGAAATGTCTCAAAGACGTGCCACCGGCCGACTGCCCCGCAGAGGCCGCACAGGGGGCGATGCCATGTATTTGCTTCCGGGAAATGCCGGGGTGCAGGTGTGTGACTCGGTCGGCTTTTCTCCGGAGAGGCGGTATCGAAAAGTAAATCTCCTTTCCGGAGGGTGTCCATCCGGATGGACACCGCCGCACCGGAGGAAGGGAAGAGACAATTCTTACGTTTCATTCCCGCGATGCCCTGCCCGCGAGCTGCTGGGCCGTTTCCCTGTCGATGGTGCGGGTGAGCAGATGGAGCGGCGCCGCCCGTGTCCCGGCGGCTTCCGCCGCAGCCCAGTAGGCCAGGCCGGCGGCCGCACCGACCGGCCCCCGAACCAGGGGAACGTCCCTTCCGGAGGCATGGAGCAGGGACTCCAGCCGGCAGGAGGCGATGGTGTCCGGGAGCGAGGGCCGCGCGAGATATCCGGCCACCGCGGCGGCCGGTAGCCCGTCGGCCACGTGCCGTTCGACGGTTCCGATGCTCAGCAGCCCGCCGCCGACGACCAGCACGTCCTTCGCCCGGTCCATCCGCCTGATGGCGCGCTCCGTGTCGAAGCAGTGCGGGAACGAGTCGTCGACCACCGTCGTACCGGGTTCGAGGCGGTCCACGTCCAGGAGCGTGCCGCCGCCACTGACCGCCGCGACGATCAGGCGTGCCCCGTACACCGCGTCGGGAAGCCCACCAGCCGATTCGAGTACGTCGACGGCGCCGGCGAGACGGCGTTCACGGAGGCGGTCGGCGAGCTCCTTCAGACGTGGGCCGCTGCCCGGTACGTCGCAGAGCAGGAGCCGGGCGGGCGGGCTCGGGGCCTGGCTGAGCAGCAGCTCCAGGGAGGAGGAGCCGATGGAGCCCAGCCCCACGAACGCGACGGTGAGTGCGCCCAGTTCCTGCCGGGTGGCGTCGAGTGCGGCATGCACGGTCCTGACGACGGAGACGACGGTCGCCGCATGGCCGGTGGTGACGGCCGTGGTGGCCGCGGTGGCGCCGATCGCGCGCACGACGTCGAATCCGTAGCCGGTGAGCGAGGGGATCATGCCGGCGAGGGAGACGGACCGGGCCCCGAGCGACGAGGCGAGGTCCACGCCGCGCGCGGTGTGGCCGAGCAGGGGGTTGCCGGGGGCCAGTTCGTCAGCGAACAGGGGGAGGCACACGAAGCCCGAGCGTCCCAGCGGTGTGCTCAGGGTCTCCAGGAGCCGTGGGCGCCCGTCCGGGAAGAGCAGGGTCCGCAGCCCCTCGTGCGGGAGGTCCGCCTCCGGCAGGCGCGCAAGCCGGGCGAGATGGGCCGGGGACGGCAGGTAGCCGATGAGCGCGGCATCCATGAGTGGCGCCCGCCCGGACCCGCTCGGGCTCCCGGCGCGCCGCTGTTCAGGTACGGGCGTGGCGACCACCGTGGCCGCTGCCGGCGCGGCCAGCGGGTCCGTCAGCTCCTCCCGTACCCGGCCCGCGAGCACGGCCAGCGCCTTCGGGGTGAACGCCGTCGCCGACGCGCGGACCGTGATCCGCAGCCGCCCGGCGTCCAGGCCTGCCGCCAGGAACACATCCGTACCGACCGGAGGCGGTGTGTACTCGCTGTCGCCGTCCTCGCGGACGACCGTCAGCGTCCGCCCGCTCTCCGGCCCCAGGGCGGAGAAGTCCAGGTAGGTGAAGAAGAACTGGGAGGCCAGGGGCAGCCCGTTGGGCAGGGGCGGCACAGGCCCCTCGTGGAGCTGCGCCGCCGTGGCCTCGGAGACGACGCGCCGCAGATCGCCCGCGAAGTCCGCGTACGAGGGCCGCCCGGAGTCCGGACCGGCCGGCCGCAGGGGAACGGCCGTGGCATAGGGGCCGAACACCCGGTGCGCGTCGGGCAGGGCGTGGTCCCTGCCGTTCACGGCGAGCCCGAGCACCAGATCGGCCCGGCCGGTCGCGGCGACGAGCGCCCGGTAGTAGGCGGTGAGCACGGGCGCGTAAAGGGTGGCGCCGGTGCGGGAGGCGAGGCTGCGCAGCTCCTTCACGTGCTCGGCCCCGACCGTGAACGTGTGGGTGTGGAACGGCGCGTGACCGGCCGGCGCCTCGTCCTCGCCGCTGCCGAGAACCGGCGGACGGTAGGGGGCGCTCAGCCGCGCCCGGCGGTCCTCGCCTCGAGCCGACGCCGACGCGACGGCGGCCGTGCCGGGACCCCGTCCTGCGAGGTGGGCGGCGTGGTCGCGGAAGGTGCCGCGCAGCGGGGGCAGGGCCGGTTCCCCGCCCCGGGACAGCGCGTCGTACGCGGTCGTCAGCTCCCGTACCAGGAGCGCCGCGCTGTAGCCGTCGCCGATGATGTGGTGCGCGTGCACCACGAGGACGTGGTCGTCGGGGGCGAGGGTGAGCACCCGCAGGCGCAGCAGGGGCCAGGCCCAGAGTTCGAACCGGCGCGCCCGTTCGGCTGTGACCCTTTCCTCCAGCTGGTGCGGGTCGGTGAGGGTCTCGAAGTCGACCGGCAGGCGCAGTGACGGCGGGAGCTCCTGTTGGAGCGCCGGGCGGGCTCCGGCGGGGAAGACGGTGCGCAGCATGGGATGCCGGACGACGAGCGTGTCCACGGCGGCCTGGAAGCGTGCGGTGTCGAGCGGGCCGCGCAGACGCAGCCGCGTGAGCCAGGACGACGCCGCGCCCGGCGCGATGGCTTCGGCCAGCAGGAAGCCCTGCTGGGTGGGCGTGAGCGGGAAGGGCGCGGGCTCTGTCCCGCCCGTCGCCGCCGCGGTGCCGCCTGCCTCCCGGACCGACGTGTCCGACACATCCGATGTGGCCGCGTCCACGGCGGCGGCGAGGGCGGCCAGGGTGCGGTGGCGGTAGACGACGGTCGGCCGGGGGAGCGGCCCGCCCTGCTTCTCCAGCCGGGCGAACACCTCCAGGACGAGCAGGGAGTCGCCGCCCAGGGCGAAGAAGTCGTCCTCACGGCACACGTCACCGGTCCGGAGCAGCGCGGACCAGACGCCGGCCAGCCGGACCTCGGTCGGTGTGCGGGGCGGTGTACGGGGGGCGGAGCCGGGCTCCACCGGCTCGTTCCCGTCCTCGGCTGCCGTCCCCGCCCCCGGTCCCGTCTCCGTCTCCGCCCCCGGTCCCGTCCCTGGTCCCGTCCCCGTCCCCGTCCCCGTCCCCGTCCCCGTCCCCGTCCCCGTCCCCGTGTCCGTGTCCGGCTGGAGGCCGAGCAGCCGACGCCGGTCGATCTTGCCCGTGCCGGTGAGCGGCATCCTGCCGACAGGGGTGATGCGGGACGGAACCATGTACGGCGGCAGCGTCTCGGCGAGGTGGAGCCGAAGCGCCACCGCGTCCGCGCCGGAGGCCCCCGCCCTCGGGGTCACGAACGCGACGAGGCGGCCGTCCCGGAGGAGGACCACCGCCTGGGCGATGTCCGGATGGGCTCGCAGCACGGCCTCGATCTCGCCCGGCTCGACCCGGTTGCCGCGCACCTTCACCTGGTCGTCCAGGCGCCCGAGGAACTCCAGCGTGCCGTCCTCGCGAGCCCGCACGCGGTCGCCGCTGCGATACCAGCGCCGCCCCCGACGGTTCGTGAACGCGGCCTCGGTCAGGGCCGGTTCACCCAGGTATCCGGGCGTCAGACCGACCCCGGCGATGAGGAGCTCGCCGGCTTCACCTGGCTGCCGCACCTCGCCGTCCGGGCCGGCGATCTTCACCTCCGCCCCGGCCACGGGACGGCCGATGGGCAGGTGCCGTACGTCGTCGCCGGGCCGGGAGCGGATGATGTGGCAGGTGGTGTTGATGGTCGCCTCGGTCGGGCCGTACAGGTTGGCGATGTGCTGGCCGCTGCCGAAGAGATCGAACCAGCGGCGTACGAGGGCGGGTGACAGGGCCTCGCCGCCGACGTGGATCCACCGGAGAGCGGACAGGCCGGGCCGTGGCGCCCCGCGCCGTACCCGCTCCTCGGAGGCGGTGAGGAGCTGTTCCCAGAGGGTGGGAACGGAGCTCCACACGGTGATCCGGGCGCGTTCGACGTGCGTCAGCAGGAGGTCGGGGTCGCGCAGGAGATCCCGGTCCACCGTCACCACGGTCGCCCCGACGAGCAGCGGCGCGAGGAGCTGGCGGACGGAGGCGTCGAAGCAGAGCGACGCCGTCTGGGCGAGACGGTCGTGCTCGTCGTACCCGAACGTGCTGATGGCCCAGGAGAGGTAGTTCTCCATCGAGCGGTAGGTGATGGGCACGGCCTTGGGCCGCCCGGTGGACCCGGAGGTGAAGATCACGTAGGCGAGTGTGTCGGCGTCGACGGGACCGACCGGATCTTCCACGGCCTCTCGCGGGGCGGGTACGGACGCGGATGCCGATAGGTCGACGGAGACCGCGGTGACGTCACCGAGGGCTTCGGCCGCCGTACGGGTCGGGGCGTGGCAGATCACCGTACGGGCGCCCGACCGGCTGAGCTGGTCCGCGAGGCGCGCGGTCGGGTGGCCGGAGTCCAACGGCACCCAGCCCGCGCCCGCGCGCAGGACGGCGACGACCGAGACGACGGCGTCGGCGCCCGGCTCGGTGAGGAGCCCGACGAGGCTTCCCGGAGCGACGCCGTGGGCCCGGAGCCGGTGCGCGAGGGCGTGGGAGGCGCGGTCGAGTTCCGCGTACGTCAGCGTGGCCGTGCCTGTGTCGACGGCGACCGCGTCCGGGGTCGCCCGGAACCGGGCCAGGAGCCGCCCCACGATCGTGGCGGAGGAGCCGGTCCTGTGGGGTGCGGGTTCGGCCTGGGCGAGGGCGGTCAGCTCGTCGTGGAAGTCGCGGTCCAGGCGGGCCACCGTCGCCGGGTCGAAGAGACGGACGGGGAAGTTCCACGAGAAGCGCAGGACCGACCCGTCCTGCCAGCACAGCAGGCTGAGGCGGGTCGCCGCGGTACCGGTCCCGGCCGCCGTCGGCCGCACGGTCACCGGGCACCGCGCGTCGAGAGCTGCCGGGAAGCGGGCGAAGCTGAACCCGGCCGGGCTCACCGTCCGTGGCCCGGCACCGGCACCGGCCAGGTTGTCCGGGAGCAGCCGGGCCAGATCCAGGCTGGTGGGCGTCGCGTGCCGCTCGCTCTCCAGCCAGACCTGTCCGAGCCGCTCCGCCAGGTCCCCCACCGACTCGTCCGAGTCGGTCTCGCACAGCAGGGGAAGGGTGTCGGCGAGCGGCCCCACGAGCCGGTCCAGACCCGGAAGCCGGCCATCCCGCCGGGCACGGGCGACGTTCACCGCGACCTCACGCTGCCCGCTCCACCGGCTCAGGCAGCGCACATGGGCGGCGAGCAGCAGGTGGAACAGGCTGACGCCGTGCGCGGCGGCCCGCTCTTCCAACGAGGCGGTCAACGGCGCCTCGAGGGCGCTCCCATGGGTCGCCAGGGGAGCGGCCGGGAGGGCGTCGGGATCACCGTCGTACGGCAGCCGCAGCGGCTCGCCCCGGGTGGCCAGCCGGTCCGACCAGTAGCGCAGGTCGGCGGCGAGGGCCCCGGCCCCGGCCGCGGAGGAACGCTCATGGGCCGCAGCGGCGGAGTACCGCGCGAAGTCGGTGCCCAGAGCGGGCAGTGACGGCTCATCCGCGTGTTCCGGATGTTCCTGCCCGTGGGCGAGTGCGGTGTACAGCGACCAGAGTTCCTCGGCGAGGACGTTGAGGCTGTAGCCGTCGCCGGCCGCATGGTGGATCACCAGCACCAGATGGGCCAGGTCGGCGCTCTCCCGGACGAGGACCGCGCGCAGGGGCGGCTCGGCACTGAGGTCGAACGGCCGGTTGCGCAGGGCGCTTTCGAGGTCCTCGACGGGGCCGGGGCGCTCGTGCACCTCGTACCAGGCGGACAGGGCGGTGGGTGGTGCCACGTACTGCCGGGGTGCTGTCGTGCCGTTCTCGATGCGGATCCGCAGCATGGTGTGCCGGTCGGCGAGCGCGGTGAGCGCGCGGCCGAGGAGTTCGCCGTCCACCGGCCCCCGCACGGTCTGGCGCACATACCCGTGGGCCGGGATGTCCGGGTGGAGCCGGCCGCTGGTGTGCAGGGCCAGCTGGACGGGGGTGAGCGGGAACGGCACCCCGTCCGCGACGGGGGAGGGGGCCGCCAGGGGCGCGGGCGGCGGGTCGGCCGGGGCGTCGAGGTGAGCGGCCAACTCGCCGATGGTCCGGTACTCGAAGAAGAGCGTGGCGGGCAGGGCGGTGCCCAGCTCCCGTTCGAGCTGCCTGACGAGATCGACGGCGGCGAGCGAGTCCAGCCCGAGGGAGAGGAACGGCGCGTCGTCGGGGACCTCTTCGGGAGACAGACGCAGCGCGGCGGCCAGGAGCCGGCGCAACAACGCGGCGGTGGCGGTCCCCGCACGCGTCACGGCGTCCGTATCCGTGTCGGCGTGGACCGTCCGAGTAGTGACAACCGGCGGCGTTGATGGCTGTGCATCCGGTACGGACCCGGGAGCGACACCAGGTACGGGCTGCGACGCCACGGCCCCGGTCGCGGACACCGTGGCCTCCGTGACTTCCGTTACCTCCGTGACTTCAGTGACCTCCGGGCGGCCCGGGGGGCCCGACGGCGCCAGATCGGCCAGCACCAGCTGCGCCGCGTCGACGCCCCACGCCGTGCGGAGCGCCGCCAGCGCGGGAGCGGTGGCCACCGGCCGGCCGCCGGCCCGCTGTACGGCGGCGGCGCCAGGCCCCGGTCCGGTGCCGAGGACGGTGCCGGTGCCGAGGACGGTGGCCATGCCCGTCCCGGCGAACGCGGCGAGGTTCACGGACTGCCACGGCCTGCCCGCCCGCCTTTCGGACGCGGCGAACGCGTCGAGGAAGGCGTTGGCACCGGCGTACTCACCCAGCGCGCCCGCCAGGCCGGGCAGCACGGCGGAGACCGAGGAGAACGCGACACAGATCGCGGGGTCGAGCCCATGCCGTCGCAGGGCCAGGGAGAGCAGCAGAGCGCCCCGGGTCTTGGCGGCCAGGGCGTCGGTCGTCTCCCTCGGGTCTCTGCTCCGCAGCGTGCCGGGGCGGACCACCCCCGCCGCATGGAAGAGGCCGTCGAGACGGGGCAGTTGGGCGAGGAGCGTGTCGACATCCCCCTCCACCGACACGTCGGCCACGCGGTAGTGGACGGTGGCGCCCAGCGCCCGGAGCTCCTCGACGAGCCCGGCGGGTGGGCGGGGGGAGCGTCCGGCGAGTACGAGAGTGGGGCGTCCCCTTCCGGCCAGGTCCTGGGCGAGCGCGCCGCCGATCCCGCCGCCGCCTCCGGTGATGAGGAAGGTGCCGTCGTACGGCAGCGGGGGCGCCGCTACGTCCTTCGGCGCCAGGGGCGCGATGCCGCGGACGAGCCTGCGGCCCGCGCGCCAGGCGACCGTGGTGGCCTGCCCCGGATCGCTGTCCGCCCGGAGCTCGGCCAGCACGGCCGCCAGCCGCTGGGCGGGGGTGTCCAGCGAGCAGAGGTCGATACCCGTGGCTGAACAGCCCGGCGTCTCCTGCGGCAGAGCCAGCAGCGGCCCGCCCAGCACCGCATGGGCCGGATGAGGCCGCTCGGGCGCGGCCCCGGTGGTGTGGACGTCCTCCGTCACCACCAGCAGCCGGCTCGCCCGGGTCGCGTCGAGCCGGGCGAGCGCCTCACCGAAGGCGGCGAGCGCGCTTTCCTGCGCCGGCCCCAGCGCGTCGGCGTCCTCCGGGCCGGGAGCGGGACCGGCCACCAGGACCACGGCGTCCGGCGGCTCCGCACCCCCTGTGTGCAGCTGGATGCCCTCGCCGGACAGCTGTTCGCCGAGCCGGTGGACGGACGCGGCGTCGGGACCTGTCAACAGCACGGAAGGCACCGTCGCCGCCGGTGCCGACGACGCTGCGGGCAGGGCGGCGTCCTCCCACACCACCCGGTGCAGCAGCGGACTCACCGGTGGATCGGCCCAGTACCGGTCGCGCCGGAACGGGTAGGTGGGCAGCGGAACCCGGCGGCGGCCCGCGTCGAGCGCCGTACGGTCCAGCGGCACTCCGCGTGACCACAGCCGCCCGACGGTCTCCAGCAGCGCCCGCCGCCCGCCACCACCCGGTGCACCCGGTGTGCTGTCGTCGCCGTCGCCCGGGAGAGCGGGCATCACCGTCACAGCACCGTCCCGGCCCGCTGCCGCCGTACTCCGCCCGTCGGCGGACGTGCCGTCCGGGTCCGCCACGTGACGTACCCTCGCGGCCGCCGCACGGGCCGCACCCGACAGGGTCGCCCCGTGCCCGACCTCCACGAACGTGTCGTAGCCCTCCTGGGCCATGCGCTCGACGGCGGCCCCGAACAGCACCGGCCGCAGGGCGTGGTCGCGCAGGTACTCCGGGCGGAGGACCGGCTGCCAGGCGGCGGTGACCGTGCTCATCAGCGCGACGGACGGGGCATGGAGGGTGAGCGCACGCGCCGCGTCGGCGAGCCGGTCGGCGACCGGGCCCATGAGCGGTGAGTGGAAGGCACGGGAGACCCGCAGACGGCGTACGGCAAGGCCCTGGGCGCCGAGGTCGAGGGCGGCGCGCTCCACGGCGGAAACGGAACCGGAGACCACCTGGAGGCCCGGCCCGTTGTACGCGGCCACGGCCAGGTCACCGTCGGCCCCGGCCACCACCGCGGCGACGGCCTCCTCACTCCCGCGGACGGCGATCATGGCGCCGGGCTCGGTGAACGCGCCCATGAGACGGCCGCGTTCGGCCGCGAACCGTACGGCGTCCCGCAGGGTCAGCACCCCGCTGACACAGGCGGCGGTGATCTCCCCGACGCTGTGCCCGACCACCGCGTCGGGCTCCACACCCCACTCCCGCAGCTGCCGGGCGAGCGCGACCCCGGAGGCGACGAGCAGCGGCTGCGCCACCTCCGTCATGGCCTGGGCGTCGCGGTCCACGTCCGGGTCCACGCCCCAGTCCACCAGGGGCCGGCCGTGCACCGGCCCGAGGAGCGCGGACGCCTCGTCGAGGGTGTCCCGGAACACCGGCGCCGTACGGTACAGGGCCCGGTCCCGGCCGGGGAGCTGGGCGCCCTGTCCGGGCAACAGGAAGACGAGGCGCGGCCGGGAACGGGCGACGCTCCCACCGTGCGGGGCGGACGCGGCGAGCCGGGAACGCAGGTCGTCGCCTCCGGGGTCGCGCTCGCCCGGCAGCTGCGGGAGTGGGGTGTGGAGCC
>NZ_JBEYKR010000188.1:0-11334 GCF_040703535.1 Streptomyces sp. NPDC007346 | reverse complement strand
GGGGAGCGCTGACTCAGCGCGTCCCGACCGCCGCCCGCACCGCCCGCCGCGCCATCGCGCAGTCGTCGTGGAGCCTGCGCAGCAGCAGCCGCTGCTCCTCGCCGGAGGAGAGCGCGCCCGGACGGTCCTGGCCCGCGGCCACCGGGGGCGCCTCGCGCATGGTGCGCTGCACGGCCGTCTCGTAGTTACGGATCTCGCGGGTCAGTACGAGCATCAGGTTCACCAGGAACGCGTCCCGTGCGGCCGGCCCCCTGGCCTGCGCCAGCTGGCTGATCTGGCGCCGCGCCACCGGGGCGTCACCGAGCACCGCCCACAGGGTCGCCAGGTCGTAGCCCGGCAGGTACCAGCCCGCGTGCTCCCAGTCGACCAGCACCGGCCCGGTCGGTGACAGCAGGATGTTGGAGAGCAGCGCGTCACCGTGGCAGAACTGGCCCATGGACTGGCGGCCGCCCGCGTGCGCCAGGCCGTGCAGCAGCTTCTGCAGGTCACCCAGGTCACGGTCGGTGAACAGGCCGAGCTCGTGGTAGCGCGCGATCCGCGAGGCGTAGTCGAGCGGCGCCTCGAACAGTCCGGGCGGCGGCCGCCAGGCGTTCACCCGGGCGATGGCGCCGAGCGCCGCACGGATGTCGGCCCGCGGCGGCGCCTCCGCCGGGTGCCGGGTCAGCGCCGCCACCCTGCCGGGCATCCGCTCGATCACCAGCGTGCAGTTCTCCGGGTCCGCCGCGATCAGCCGGGGCACCCGAACCGGGGGGCGGTGCCGGACGAACGCGCGGTACGCCGCTATTTCGTGCTGGAACCGTTCCGTCCAGGCGGGGGAGTGGTCCAGTAAACACTTCGCCACGGCGGTGGCCCGCCCGGTGGTGCCCACGATCAGCACCGAACGGCCGCTGCGCCGCAGGACCTGGACCGGGTTGAACTCGGGGCAGATGCGCTGCACGGAGGCGATGGCCATCCGCACCTGCGCGCCCTGCGGCCCGGAGAGGTCGATTCTTCCGCTGAGAGGTCCGGCACCCGGTCCCGCCGCCCGCCGGGTCCGGCCCAGACCCTGCGCACCGGAGTGGGGGGCGAGATACGGTCCGCCGCCCGTCCCCATGGGACGGAGCGGCCGGGGCGGGGCGGACACGGAGGACGATGCTGTGTACATGGGCGAGACAGATCCCTTCGTGCGCCGACAAGTCACGTGCGCCAACCCGGCCGACGGCCGTTCGGCACCCTGGGGAGTACCTAGGGCTGCCGGGCGGGGTGGCGCTTTCCTACCTGACACCGGGGCGCGGGTGGCAGACCATCTGGCGGACCCTGGCGAACCCTGGCGAATAGTCACAGCGCACCTGACAGGGGGTTAGTGTCAAGTCAGCCGAGAACCTGGGGGCTTGACGTGACCGGAGAACCCAACACCCGCCTTTCCGACCTGTTCGGCCTCGCCGGCTGGTCCAAGGGCGAACTCGCGAGAATGGTGAACCGGCAGGCGGCGGCCATGGGCCACCCGCAGCTGGCCACCGACACCTCGCGGGTCAGGCGCTGGATCGACATGGGGGAATCCCCCCGTGATCCCGTGCCGGAGGTGCTGGCAGTCCTGTTCACCGAGCGGCTCGGCCGTGTCGTGACCATCGAGGACCTCGGGTTCGGCCGGCGCGGGCGTGTGGGGAAACGGCGTGACTCGGGGACGGAACACGATCCCGATCAACTGCCGTGGGCGCCCGAACGGACGGCAGCGGTCCTCACCGAATTCACGGGAATGGACCTCATGCTCAACCGACGTGGCCTGGTGGGCGCGGGCGCCGCGCTCGCCGCCGGCTCCACCATCGCCGGCCCCATGTACGACTGGCTGCACAGCGATCCCGTCCTGTCGGCCGACGCTCCACGCACAGGCGAAGCCCAGCACGCAGACCCCGCCGGTTTCGACCGGTACGAGGCGGCGCCCGTGGGCTCCGAGGAGGTCGAGGCCCTGGAGCACTCGGTCGAGGTGTTCCGGGCCTGGGACGCCTCCCGCGGCGGCGGACTCCAGCGCAAGGCCGTCGTGGGCCAGCTCAACGAGGTGGGAGGCATGCTCGCCTACCGCCACCCCGACCATCTCCAGCGCCGCCTGTGGGGCGTCGCCGCCAACCTCGCCGTACTCGCGGGCTGGATGTCCCACGACGTCGGCCTCGAACCCACCGCCCAGAAGTATTTCGTCATCGCCGCCCACGCGGCCAGGGAGGGCGGCGACCGGCCGCGCGCCGGGGAGGCGCTCTCCCGCGCCGCGCGTCAGATGGTGCACCTGGGCCGCCCCGACGACGCGCTGGACCTGATGAAGCTGGCGAAGTCCGGCTCGGGGGAGGAGACCCTGCCCCGTACGCAGGCGATGCTGCACACCATCGAGGCCTGGGCGCAGGCGGCCATGGGCCGGGGCCAGGCCATGCGGCGCACCCTCGGCGAGGCGGAGGAGCTCTTCGTCTCGGACAAGGGCGACGTGCCGGCGCCGAGCTGGATGCAGATGTTCGACGAGGCCGACCTGCACGGCATGCAGGCCCTGGCGTTCCGTACGCTGGCCGAGCACGACCCGGCGGCCGCCTCCATCGCCCAGCGCCACGCGAAGCAGGCCCTGGAGCTGCGGGTCGACGAACGTCAGCGGTCCAGGATCTTCGACTACATCTCGCTCGCCTCGGCCTGCTTCATCGCCAACGACCCCGAACAGGCCGACCGGTACGCCAGGCTCGCCCTGGTGTCGATGGGGGAGACCTCCTCGCACCGCACCTGGGACCGGCTGCGCGAAATGTACCGGCTCACCGGGCAGTTCGCGGGTCACGCCAAGATCCAGGACCTTCGCGAGCAGATCGAGCTCTCCTTGCCGCAGAGCCCGGTCGCCAAGAAGGCCAGGGGTACGCAGGCCTGATCCCCGTACGCGTCCGTCGGCGGAGGCCGTAACCGCCGCGCGTACCTTCCGTCATGACGCCCCGGCAGTCCGCACGGCCGGTCCCGCGTCTGCGCTCCCTCACGCCCCGATCCGGGCGATCAGCACACACGCGTCGTCCAGGCGTTCGGTCCCGCCGTACTCCTCGACCACGCTCCGTACGCACTCCTGTGCGTCACGGGCCTGTGCGAACCGGGGAGCGAGGGCGAGCAGTTGCTCCGGGCCCGCACCCCGGCCGCTGCGCCGGGTCAGGCCGTCCGTGTGCAGCACCAGCACGTCACCGGCGAGCAGGCGCACCTCGTCCTGCTCGTAGGCGGCCCGGGGCGCGGCACCGAGCAGCATCCCGTCCGGGGGCGGCAGTCGGCGTCCCGTTCCGTCGCGGAAGAGCAGGGGCGGGGGGTGTCCCGCCTGCGCCCAGGAGAGGGTGCCGGTCGCCGGGTCGAACCGGCAGCACAGGGCGCTGCCCAGGACGGGTCGCACCGACGTTTCGAGGAGGTGGTTGAGGTGACCCATCAGGGCGCCCGGCTCGATGCCGGCGACGGCCATGCCGCGCAGCGCGCCGAGCACCATGGCCATGGCCGAGGTGGCGGGAATCCCGTGTCCGGTCAGGTCGCCGACGGTCAGCAGGGCCCGGCCGTCGGGCAGCTCCATCGCGTCGTACCAGTCGCCGCCGATGAGGCCGCTGGAGACGGAAGGGAGGTAGTGGGCGGCGATGTCCAGGGCGCCGGAGCCCTGGAGCGGGAGGTGTGAGGAACCGCGCCACGGTGGCAGGACGGTCTCCTGGAGCTCCACGGCCATGCGGTGCTCCGTGCGCTCGATGTGCTCCTCGCGCCGGGCCGAGTCCCGGCTCCGGCTGACACATTCCTCGCTGCGGCGCAGCTCGCTGACGTCCCGGAGGACCGCCCACATGGAGGCGGTGCAGCCCTCGGCGTCCAGGACCGGTTCGCCCGTCATGTGGAGCGTGCGCACCCGGCTGTCGGGGAGCACGATGCGGAACTCCCCGTCCATCGGCTGCCCGTCCACGAGGCAGCCCGTCACCATGGAGGTCAGCTTCGGCTGGTCCTCGGGGAGCAGCACGGACGGCAGGTCGTCCAGGGAGAGGGGCGGTGAACCGGGCGGCCGGCCGAAGATCTCGTACAGCTCGTCGGACCAGCTGACCTCGTCGGTGACGAGGTTCCATTCGGCGCTGCCCACCCGGTTCGGCGGGGATCCCGCCGCCGGGCCCTCCGGGGCCGGGCGGTCGCCCACGGTGGTGGAGCGCTGGGCCGGCAGACCGGCCTTGAGCTGACCCAGATGCTGGTCGAGGTCGTCGAGATGCCGGACGGCCAGGTCGCACAGGGCGCGCTGCCAGCGCGCCTGGGGGCCGTCCTGGTCGGTCACCGCCGTGTTCCGCCCCACGGCGTCCACATCGCCGCGCAGTCGACGCGTGCGGTGGATCAAGGCGTCGACGGCATCGTGCGCGGGGGGCTGTGGTGCGGGGCGGTCCGCGAACAGATGGGACGGCATCTCGTACTCCGATACAGGCGCGGCGCGGCCGGGTCTCAGGGGTGGACCGCTATCGACTGTCGCACAGGCCGCGGCAGCCCGTAAGGGATTCGGCAACACTCGATGCGGTGTTGCTTCTGGCATATGCCACCGGCTGGGCGGGAGGGGGTAGCCCCCGAACGGGCGTACGGGTAAGGGGTGTTGGCCTGCTCCCGTGGCAGAGGCGAGCCGGGATGAAGGGGCCGGGCGGGAATGCGCGTGCGTGCGGCCGGGCCGCCCGGCAGGATGCCTCGCATGCCCGAGCAACCGCATGCCATCCGTCCCCCGCGGCCGGTCTCCCCGCAGTCCGTTCCCCTGCGCTCCGCCTCCCCGCCCTCCCTTCCTCCGCGCTCCCTTCCTCCGCGGTCCGTTCTCGACGCCTTCGGTCTGCGTGGCACCCCCGAGCCGCTGACCGGCGGTCAGGGACGCAGCGTGCGAGTCGGTGGGGCCGTGCTGAAACCCGCCGAGGGGACCGAGGGCGAATCCGAGTGGGCCGCGTCCGTCTTCGAGAGGCTGCCCCGAGGTGCAGGCTTCCGTGTGCCGCGGCCGTTGCGGTCGGCCGGGGGAGACTGCGTGGTCGACGGCTGGACGGCCGCCGCGTTCATGGCGGGCCGCCCCGGCCCCCGGGGGCGTTGGCCCGAGGTCGTCGCCGTCGGCCGCGCTCTCCACGCGGCCCTCCGCGAGCAGCCCCGCCCCGGCTTCCTGGACCGCCGGACCCACCCCTGGGCGGTGGCCGACCGGGTCGCCTGGGGCGAGGAGGAGGCCGACGTGGTCGCCGAGCTCGCCGAACCGCTCTCGCTCCTGCTGTCCCTGCGGCAGCCCGTGGAGGCGGCGGCGCAGATCGTCCACGGCGACCTCGCCGGCAACGTACTCTTCGCACCCGGCCAGGACCCCGTCGTCATCGACTTCTCCCCCTACTGGCGGCCACCCCTCTACGCGGAGGCCGTCGTGATCGCGGACGGCCTGCTCTGGTACGAGCCCGCCCCGAGCCTCCTGACTGGCGGGGGAGAGGACCCCCGGTGGCGGCAGATGCTGATCCGGGCGCTCATCTTCCGTCTCGTCGCGCTGAGCGGGCTGGTCGACCCGTCCTGGCGCGCCGGGGAGCAGGAGTCCACCCGCTTCCTGGCGGCGACGGAGGCCGTGCGGCGCGGGCCGGACGGAGGCTGGACGCGCCCCTGACGGCCTCCGGGCGCGGGGCGGTCCGGCCCGGGAATGCCGACGGGGTGGGCCGCGTTGTCCCATCAGAACGAAAACGAATCCCATTCCCGTTATGGGGGGTGGGGTCGTCGACCACCACGGGAGGCGCCCATGGCACGCAACGAACTCAGGCCCGTCGTGACCCTCCGGTCCACCGCCGGAACGGGGAGCGGCTACGTCACCCGAAAGAACCGCCGCAACACCCCCGACCGGCTGGAACTGCGCAAGTTCGACCCCGCCGCCGGGCGGCACGTCATCTTCCGCGAGACCCGCTGACCGGCCGCCGGGTCGACTGATCCCCCGTACGGCACCGCCCACCGGCGGTGAGGAAGGAACGCATCGATGAAGCCCCGTATCCACCCCGTCTCCCGCCCCGTGGTCTTCCGTGACCGCGCCGCGGACACCGCCTTCCTGACCCGCTCGACCGCCGACTCCGCCGAGCGCGTGACCTGGGAGGACGGCAACACCTACCCCGTCATCGACGTGGAGACCTCGTCGGCGAGCCATCCCTTCCACACCGGGGGCCGCCAGGCGCTCGACACGGCCGGCCGCGTGGAGAGGTTCCGCCGGCGCTACGGCACCGCCGAGGCGCCCCGGAGCTGACCTCGCCGGGCCCCGCCCGGCGGCGGAACCGGGGACTCCGTGCCATGGATCACATCCATGGCGGCGGAGGCCCGGGAACAGCCCAAGATGGTTTATCGTTCATCTATACGTGGGTGTGAGGGGGACCGTGTCCCCGGGCCTCACCACCGGCCCATGGGGACGATCGCAGAGCCGAAGCCCCATGGAGCCCCCCGCCGAGAGGCGACCGCCCTTCATGCCCGCACTCAAGCCGCCCCGGCTGGATTCCCCCGATCCGGCCGGGGCTTCCCCGCACCCGGCCCCGGTCCTCAGCCCCGCCGCCGCGCGGTTTCGAGGGCCAGCGCCGCGGCTGCCAGCACCACCGCACCCAGTGCGGCCCCCGGGCTCCACCACCGTTCCGTCAGCGCCGCGACCCCCGCCCCGGCCACCACCGCTCCCAGCCGGCCCAGCGCCCAGCCGTCACCCGGCCCCAGCTCCCGTACCGCCGCGCGGGCGACGAGCGAGGTGAGGGTCCCGGTCAGATAGTTCGTCGGCGTCACCTGGATGCGCCCCTGGATGCCCATCGCCAGCGACACCAGGGCCAGCAGCCCGAGCCGGTCACCGTACGACGCGACCAGACCGAGCCCCCACAGCACGGCCGCCGCCCCGAGCAGGACGACCTCCAGCGGCAGCATCACCCCCGGGGCCCGCCGGGCCAGCAGCGCACCGGACGCGGCCCCGCAGACGTACGCCGCCAGGGCGGACACCACCCGCACCGCGACGCCGTCCTCCCCCGCCCCGGCGGCCGAGGCCCCGAGCAGGACCAGGTTCCCGGTCATCACCCCGGCGAAGACCTGGCCCACACAGAGGAAGACGAACGCGTCCGCCGCCCCGGAGGCGGCGGACAGGAGCAGCAGCGGCCACTCGCCGTGGCGCGGAACGCCGTCGGCCCGCGGCGCGGCGGACGAGGGGGGCCAAGGCGGGGGAGAGGAGTGCACGCGTGCATTCTCGGTACGCGACCGCCCGCGTCCGGTGCTCCGCCACCGACGCGGCGCGCCGCCGGGCCGGGCCCTCAGGCCGGGCCCCGCCCACGCGGGCCGGGGTGCCCGGGTCACATGGTCTCGTGGAGATCCTTCGCGTAGTGCTCGATGGCCGACCGGTACTTCTGGACATGCCGGTCGTCACTGGTCGAGGCCACCAGCCGCAGCAGGAGCCGCATCGCCTCGTGGTGCTCCTCCGTGTTGAACAGGGCCATCGCCAGGAACGTCCGCAGCGCCCCGTCGTCCGGGAACTCCTCGACGCCCCGCCGGAGCGTCTCCACGGCCTGCCCGTAACGCCCCAGCACGCGGTAGGTACTGCCCAGCCCCAGCAGCGCCCCCCGCCGGTCCTCCGCGCCGAGCCCCGTCCCCGCCAGGCTGCGCTCGTAGTACGCCACCGCCTCGGACTCCAGGCCCAGGACGTCGTGGACCCACGCGGTCCGGTAGGCCACCTCCGCGTCGTCGGGGAGCCGGGCGGTCAGGGCGAGCAGCCGCTCGCGCGCCTCCCCGGCCCGGCCCTCCTCGCGCAGCCGGTCGGTTTCGGCCAGCAGGTCCTTCTTCTCACGTGCGTTCATGCGCCCATCGTCGCAGGCAGCGTCGGACGGCCGGGCGATTTCCGGGCTCGGGCGCCCGCCTGTGTGTTTTCCACCCCGGCGTGGGCACTCGTCCGCCATGACCGCAGAGACGAAACCCCGTACGCGACAGGGGACATGGGCACGCGTACTGCTGAGGGTGACCGTCCTGACGGTCGTGCTGCTGGGGCTGGTGCTCTTCTCCGTCCTCCTGGCCAAGGTGACCCTCACCCCCTCCCCGGCCTCCGAGGACATCGTCACCTCGAATCTGCGGCCGGGCCGCTCCCTGCGCCAGTACGCCGAGGACTACACCTTCCTCGCGGCGTGCAAGCAGGCGGGCGGAAACCTGCTGCTCGGCGTGCCCTTCGGGCTGCTGCTGCCCATCCTCGTACCGCGCCGCCTGCGCATGATCAGCATGACGCTGCTGACCGCCACCGTCATGGTCCTCGTGGAACTGGTCCAGGGCGCCCTGGTCACCGGCCGCGCCTTCGACATCGACGACGTCATCCTCAACACGGCGGGCGCCCTCCTCGGCTACTTCCTCCTGGGCCGCCGCCTCAGCCACCGCTACCACGCGTACGCGCACCCCCCGCGGGCCACGGAGGAGAAGCCCGCGCCGGAGCCGAAGGCCGCGAAGGCCACGGCGTCCCGGACCAGGACGAAGGCCCCGGCGAAGCCCGGGTCCGAGGCCAGGGGCTCGGGCGGGCGTTCCGCCGGCGACGGCGCGCGGCCCGGCGCCGGCCGCGCCCTGCTGGACCGGCTCCGCCGGCGCTGACCGCAGGGGCTCACCGGAGCAGGGCCCGGGGCCGCTCCCCCCGGTGGCCGCGGCCGTCTGCACGCACGTACCCGAACTGGCCCATTTCATAAGGGAGATGGGTTGAACGCCCGGCAGCGGGTCACATGCAGTCCATGACGTCCAGCGACGCGACCACGGACAGCTCCCCGCAGAGCGGGAGGAAGACCACGCCCCGTCCCGGCCGGGGCCTGCTGAAGGCCGCCGGCATCATCGCGGCCGTCCTGGCCCTGCTGTTCGCCGGCGGCAGGCTCAGCCTGCTGCCCGGACTCGACAGCCTCTTCGGGGAGGAGACCCACGACCGGTCCGGCCCCGCGGTTCTCAAGTCGATCCAGGACATGAGCGCGTACGAGGCGGCCTCGGGCAACTTCCAGGTCGTCGTCGACCTGGAGAAGGACGCGAGGTTCCTGCCCGACGCGGTGCGCGGCACCCGCACCCTGTTCGTCGGCGCGGGCACCGTCGGCGCCTCCGTCGACCTGGGGAAGGTCACCGAGGACGGCGTCGTCGTCGACGAGGACCGCACCACCGCCGAGATCCGGCTGCCGCACGCGGTGCTGGGCAGGCCGGCCCTGGACCCGGACCGCTCCTACGCCGTCGCCAAGCAGCGCGGACTCCTCGACCGGCTCGGCGACCTCTTCTCCGACAACCCGGGCAGTGAACAGGCGGTCAACCAACTGGCCGTCCGGCACATCGGGGAGGCGGCGAAGGAGAGCGGGCTGACCGCCCGCGCCGAGAAGAACACCGCGGACATGCTGAAGGGGCTCCTCGGCTCCCTCGGCTTCGAGCGCGTCACGATCCGCTACGGCGACGACCAGGGGTGATGGCGTTTCACGGCCGGGCGCGGTGACCGTTCGCCGAGGTCCGCGCCCGGTCGGCGCCTCTCCCGGGACTTCCGCGACTCTCTTGACGCGTACGCGACGGTGAGTATGGTCTAGTCCAAGTGCAAGGCCTTTCCGGCACCGGTCATCCGGCCTGTCCGGCAAGGGACTTGTGCCCTTCGCGCCTCGTTGGCCCCACACTCGCGAGGCCTCGCCGTCGAAGCCGGGCCCCCCACGGCCCGCCACCGCACGGTGCGGTCTCATGTGAAGGAGAAGCATGAACACGAAGAGGAAGACCGCTCTCGCCGTCGGCGCCGTTCTCGCCCCGGTCCTCGCCCTGAGCCTCCCGGCGAGCTCCGCCAGCGCCCACGGCTACATCTCCGACCCGCCCAGCAGGCAGGCGCAGTGCGCCGCCGGCACGGTCAGCTGCGGATCGATCAGCTACGAGCCGCAGAGCGTCGAGGGACCCAAGGGTCTCACCAGCTGCAGCGGCGGGAACAGCGGCTTCGCCGAGCTCGACGACGACTCCAAGGGCTGGGCGGTCACCCCGGTGAACCGCTCGCAGCAGTTCGAGTGGAAGATCACCGCCCGCCACTCGACCAGCACCTGGCAGTACTTCATCGGCGGCGAGAAGATCGCCGAGTTCGACGACGGCGGCGCGCAGCCCGGTGCCACCGTCACCCATCAGGTCGACTTCGGCAGCAAGACCGGTCAGCAGAAGGTCCTCGCGGTGTGGAACATCGCGGACACCTCCAACGCCTTCTACGCCTGCATCGACGTCAACGTCAGCTAGCGGCAGGCACTGCTTCGCTCATCGCGCCCCGGCCGGGCCCCTGTTCCTCCCGGCCGGGGCGCGGTGCTGTTCCCTCATGGTCCGGCATGGCCGAAAAGCGGCATGGCGCGGATGCGTCAGGTAGCTGAACGGTTACCCTTCGTCAGCTGTCCGATTGATCATCAGTGCTCGAGGGGATCCCTGAATGAACCGTATGCGTACCGTACTTGCCGCGCTCGGCATCACCGCCGGACTGATCGCCGCCCCCGCCGCGAACGCCGCCCCGCAGCCCGGCGCCCCGGCCGCCGCCGAGCGGCACGAACCCTGCACCGGCGAATACCGCGGCGACGCCCGGCTGGGCCCGAAGTGGCTGCCGAACAACCGACTCGCCCCGGTCGGCCCGCTCCTGAAGGGCTACCAGCGCACCGGCGACCTCTCCCCGCAGGCCTTCCTCAAGAAGTACTGGGAGGGGCCCGCGGACACCGGAAGCTGGAAGTACCCGCCCAACGACGGCTTCGGCGAGGTCAACGGCGAGATCGACAAGGAGCCCGCCAAGCTCCGCACCGGCCAGCGCCTGGACCGCTTCGGCTCGGAGTACGGCGGCTACCTGGCCCCGGCCGGCGACTCCTACGCCGAGCGGGCCCTGCCCCCGCAGAGCCTCAACACCCGTGACGCGGCGACCCCCTGCGACTACCGCGTCTACAAGGTGGCGAAGCCCTTCTGGGTCTGGCAGGGCAGCATCGCCCCGTGGTTCGAGCAGCCCGGTGGCGGCCAGCAGATCAAGCTCGACCCCGTCTTCCTGAACCCGGGCGAGGGCGAGTGGCTGAACGTGAAGTGGCTGCTGGACCACGGCTATCTCACGCCCGCGGGCGCGTAACGCCCCGTGGACCGTCAGACGTTGCACGCCGCACTCGTGGAGGCCCGGATCCCCGGCGGCTACTACCGGATCGAAGGCGTCCACGAGCCGGCACCCACCCCGCCCGACTTCCTCTTCGTACGACGGGCGGCAGGCGGCGGATGGGAGATCGGAGCGTACGAACGCGGCCGGGACGAAGTCCTCGCCCGCCACCCGGACGAGGCCGCCGCCTGCGCGCATCTGCTGCGGCTGCTCGTCTGACCCCCCTTTTGCCGGTACGGCAAAGATCCTTGTAGGGGCGGTGGACGCCCCCG
>NZ_JBEYKR010000187.1:0-11343 GCF_040703535.1 Streptomyces sp. NPDC007346 | reverse complement strand
CGGTCCGGGCCGCCGGACACCGGACCGGCTCACCGTCCCCGGTTCAGGGACGGCGGTGAGGTCAGGGGAAGTTGACGACGGTCGAAGGGATCGTCGACGTTCCCGAGGTGGGGGAGCCGATGTTGTTGATCACGTGCTGGTACTGCCCTTGGCCGCCCAGGGAGACGACCAGCAGGTTGTGGAACCTCACGCCCGGCTTGACCGGTGCCTTGAAGCCGTGTTCCTGGATGATCGTCGGGTCGACGTTGTAGTAGCAGTAGCTGCCCATGCCCCAGCCCTCGTGCTGCTGGACCGAGTCGTCGACCCGGTAGGCGGCATAGCCCTTGGTGTCGCCGTTCTGGATGGCCGCCTGGTTGGGGGCGTCGTACGCCTTCTCGTTCTGGAAGAAGATCGTGCGGCCGCGCTCGCCGTACCACTCCACGTCGTACTTGTTGAAGTGCTCGACGAACAGGCCGGTGGCCAGGACGTCGTCGCCGTTGACGCGGAGACCGTAGTCGGCGCGGTTGGTCTCCCAGCCCCAGCCCTCGCCGTGGTCCGCGCGCCAGAGCCAGGTGTGGTCGATGATCGTGTGGTTGCTGTTGACTACCAGGCTGGTGGTGGCCTTGCCGGGGCCCGCGCCACCGATGCGGATGAAGACGTCCTGCACGGTGGTGGGGTTGACCGAGTGGTCGGCGGAGGAGCCCTGCGGGCCGACCTCCAGCAGCGTCGGCGAGTTGACCGGACCGGCGTCGATGAGGAAGCCGGCCAGCCTCACCCCGTCGACATCGGCGACCTTCATCGCGGTCACGCCGTTGTCCGGGATGATCGTCGCGAGGCCGAGCCCCAGGACGACGGTGTTCGCGCGGTTCACGTTGATGGTCTGGTCGATGTGGTAAACACCGGGCGTGAACAGCAGGTTGAGGCCCTGGGCGAGCGCCGCGTTGATCGTCGCCGCGGTGGCGCCCTGCTTGACGACGTAGAAGCGGTTCAGCGGGACGGACTCACCCTGCTGGTTCCCGCCCTCCCAGGAGACGCCGCGCGCGTTGACGCGCTTCGCGGGGACGAAGACCTTGTACTCGTTGCCGTCGAGGTAGAGGAAGGGCTTCTCGCGCGAGACCGGGGTGGTGTCCAGCGTGGTGTACGGCGGGTCCGGGAAGCTTGTCCCAGGAGCACCCTGGACACCGGAGAAGGTCATGTTCCAGACGCCGTTGCTCCAGCCGCCGACCGAGCTGTCGCGGGTGTACCACTGCTGCTGGGAGTAGGGAGCGACCTCGCCGTCGATCTTGCTGTCGGCGATGTAGCCGCCGGACGCCCAGCCGTACCCGTCGGGCGCGAGGTTGAGCCCGCCCTTGATGTGCATACGGCGGAACGGCGCGGCCTGGGAGACCGCCCAGCGGTTGGTGCCGTTGACCGGGTTGAGGGTCAGGTTCTCCGCCGCACGCCAGAAGTTCTGCGTGGCGTTCCCGTCGAACCAGCCCGCGTCCACGGTCACGTCACCGTTGAACGTGGTGTCGTTCGGGTGGAGACCCAGACCCGCGATCTGGGTGTAGAACCCGATCTGCGCGTTGAGGTTGTTGTACGTGCCGGGCTTGAAGAGCAGCGCGTGCCGGCCGGTGCCGAACTGCGCGGACTCCTGCTGCCGGAAGATCTCGTCGACCTTGCCCTGGATGTCGGGCGTGGAGGGGTCGAAGACATGGACGTTCGGTCCGAGGTCGCCGCCACCGGGAATCTCCGGGCCGCCGCCCCCGCCCCGCGTACCGAAGACCTTGAACTCCCAGAGGGAATAGCCGTATCCGGTGGCGCGCTCGGTGCCGGTGAGGCGTACGTAGCGGGCGTCGCCCGAGACGGTGAGCGTCTCGTTCCCGCCCTGGCTGCTGGTGGTGCTGTACGCGGTCGTCCAGTCGTTGCCGTTGGTGGAGAGCTCGATGCGGTAGCTCTTCGCGTGCGCGGCCTCCCAGGCGAGCTCGACCCGGCTGAGGGCGGCCGGGGAGCCGAGGTCGATCCGTATCCACTGCGGGTCGGAGAAGGCGCTGGACCAGCGTGTCCCGGGGTCGCCGTCGACCGCGTTGCCCGGGGCCGTACCGCCGTTCTCCTCGCTGGAGGCGGTCGCCGGGCTGCCCTGGGAGAGGAGCACGGGCGCGGCCTGCGCCGGGGAGGCCTGCGCCACCCCGAGCAGGGCCGCGACCAGGGCGGTCACCAGGGCGAAGCCGAGAGCGCGCCATCGGTGGAGTGCGGCCAGCGGGGGCCGCGAGGGTCTGACGAGGGCAACAGACATGTCCTGATCTCCTGAGGTCTCAATAGGTGCGGGGGCGGAGGTGGGGGGCGGCACACGCTCCCCGGGAAGGAAGAGAGCGCTCTCTCGGAAGCCGAATGATTCCGCCGCGTTTCGGCCACGTCAAGAGTTGTGCACAGGATCGGTGCGATCGGCCTTCTGGGGTGCTTGATGTTTCATCTCCTGAAGGCTCAGGGGTAGTTGGTGGCGATCTGGCGTGACAAGTCGGATGGGGTCTTCCTTGAGGCGTACCTCAACTGGCCCGCGCCCCCTTGACGGTTGGCGTCGCTCCCGCCACGCTCCCCACTGCGGGGGAGCGCTCTCTCGGCCTCGATCCCGCTACAGAGCAAGGAGTTCGCATGAATGCCCGTGGAACACCACGGTTCACAGGCGCCCTGGCCGTCATGGCCGCCGTGGCCCTCCTGTTCACCCTCTCGGTGGCTCTCGTCCCCGAACGGGCCGTCGCCGCGGCCGTCCTCGTCTCCCAGGGGAAACCGGCCACCGCCTCCAGCGCCGAGGGCTCCTTCGTCGCCGCCAACGCCGTGGACGGCGACCCCGGGACCCGCTGGTCCAGCGAGTTCACCGACGACCAGTGGATCCGCGTCGACCTCGGTACGAGCACCGCGGTCGGCCAGGTCGTGCTCGACTGGGAGGCCGCGTACGCCAAGGGCTACCGGATCGAGCTCTCCGCCGACGGGCAGCAGTGGACGACGATCCACTCCACCACCACCGGCACCGGGGGCGTCGAGACCCTCACCGTCTCGGGCACCGGCCGCTACATCCGGCTGGTCGGCACCGAGCGCGCCACCCCCTGGGGTTACTCCCTGCACGAGTTCCAGGTCTACTCCACCACCGGGGACAGCGAGCCCGGCGGCGATGTCCTGCTCTCGTACGGCAAGGAAGGGTCCGCCTCCACCTCCCAGCACGACGGCACCTGCTGGGAGTGCACCCCGGACAAGGCCTTCGACCGTGACCCCGCGAGCCGCTGGGCCACCAGCCCCGAGGGCGGCTGGACCGACCCCGGCTGGATCGCGGTCGACCTCGGTGCCCGCGCCGAGATCCACCGGGTGGTCCTCCAGTGGGACCCGGCCTACGCCCGGGGCTACCGGATCGAGGTCTCCGACAACGGGACCGACTGGACCACGATCCACCAGACCACCTCCGGCACCGGCTTCAAGGAGACGCTCGACGTCACCGGGACCGGCCGGCACGTACGGCTGTACCTCACCCAGCGCAGCGGCGAATACGGCCACTCGCTCTGGGAGTTCCAGGTCTGGGGCACCGGCGGAGCGCCGATCCCCGCCCCGCCGCTGCCCGCCGAACCCACCTACGACCGGCTGGTCTTCAGCGACGAGTTCAACGGCCCCGCCGGCGCCGCACCCGACCCGGCCAAGTGGGTCCCGGAGACAGGAACCGGACCCAACAACGAGCTGGAGTACTACACCGACAACAAGAACGCCGCCCAGGACGGCAACGGCTCGCTCGTCCTGGAGGCCCGCCGGGAGCCCACCCCGGGCTCGGCCTGCCCGCCCGACCCGCTGAGCGGCAGCACCACCTGCCAGTACACCTCGGCGCGGCTCAACACCTACGGGAAGTTCCAGTTCACCTACGGCCGGGTCGAGGCGCGCATCAAGGTCTCCGGCACGCAGGGCCTGTGGCCCGCGTTCTGGATGCTGGGCGCGGACTACTTCGACAAGGGCCGCCCGTGGCCCTACACCGGTGAGATCGACATCATGGAACACGTCGGCAAGGACCCCAACACCGTCCACTCCACCCTGCACGCACCCGCGTACAACGGTGCGAACGGCTACGGAGGCCCCTACTCACTGCCCGGGGGCGCCGACTTCGCGGACGACTTCCACACCTTCGCCGTGGACTGGAACAGCACGGGCATGACGTTCCGGGTCGACGGCCAGGTGACGTTCCGGGTCGACCGGGAGGAGCTGGAGCGCACCCGTGGGCCCTGGGTGTTCGACCACGACTTCTTCCTGATCCTCAACAACGCGGTCGGGGGCGACTGGCCCGGTTCGCCGGACGCCACCACCCGGTTCCCGCAGAAGCTGAGCGTCGACTACGTCAGGGTCTGGCAGTAACAGGCCCCTCCCGCACAGGCGCGGTCCGGACCACGGCCGGTGGCCCGGACCGCGCCCGTGCGCGGCGGACTCATCGTGGCGCGTACACGATCCAGAGCGGCCCCTCGGCCAGGTCGATCCGCTCACCGTCCGGTGTGGTGAACCGGGTGTCCGCGTCCGCCGCGGGGCGCGTCCACCGGGCCTCGTACGCCGTGCCCTCCCGCAGCACGAGAGCGGTCCCCGACCCCACGGTCTCGGTGAACGGGGTGTTGCTCCCGGACCGGTCGCCGAAGTCGGACGGGCGTACGGTCACGTCCTGCACGATCACCGTGGCGGCCCCCAGCGGCTCGCCCTCGCTCGTACGGGCGGGGGAGCCGTCCATGGCGACCAGCCACCGCTCGCGCTCGGCCGACCAGGTGAAGGTGGTGCGCGCGGACGGGAATCGGACCGTGCGGCTGTCCTCGGCCCTTCCGCCGGGCGGCGCCGGCCCGAACCTCAGCCCCAGCGCTTCCACGGCGTTCGTCCCCGAAGCGGTGTACGGGATCCTCTCCGGCCGCAGCTGGAGATTGTGCGGGGCCGGCCGCTCCGGGCTCCGGAAGTACGCCCTGGGCGCGGCCGACGGCGGTACGGCGTCCAGGGGCGCGCGGTCGATGTCCGGCAGGAGCCTGCTCTGGGCGCCGGAGAAGGCGAGCACCGGCCGGTCGAACTGCCGCAGCAGCTCCAGATCGGTCTCCCGGGCGCTGCGGACCGGGCCGATGACCGGCGGCACGTCGGAGGAGTAGACCGCCAGGAGTCGGCTGAGGCCGGCCTCCACCTGCTCGACGTAGACGATGTCCGCCCGTTCGAGACCGGTCTGCGGCCGGGCCGGCGCCACGTTGTCGATCTTCACCGCGAGCACCTTCGCGCCCGCCCCCGTACCGGACGGGCTGCTGTGGCTGTCGGGCTCCGAACCGTCCCCGCCCGTGCAGCCGGCCGCGAGGAGGACCAGGACGAGCACGGTGAGCAGGGCGGCGGCCGGTGTCCTCGACCGGGCCGACGCCCGCGACCTGGCCGACGCCCGCGTTCGGGCCGGTCTCTTCGACCGGGCTGATGTCTTCGATCGGACCACGGACATGGCGACCGCCCTTCCGGGGGCACCGGCCGGGCGTCCCGGCGGAGCGCCGCCGCGTCACTGTCCCCTCGTCCATCATCACGCCTCCGGCCGGTTCGCGGTTGCGTCAGGCGTCGGAGCGGCCGGGAGGGAGCCGGAGGGCGGGCACGGCATTGACGGAGTGAGTGCTCACTCCGTAAGGTTCGGGTCATGACAGAGCAACCGGTGACCCGCCGACGCGCCGCGGGCATGAGCCCCGGACAGCGCCGGGAAATGATCGTGAAGGCGGCGATTCCGCTGATCGCCGAGTACGGCGCCGCCGTCACCACCAGCAAGATCGCGCGCGCCGCCGGTATCGGCGAGGCGACGATCTTCCGCGTCTTCGCCGACAAGGAGGAGCTGCTCGACGCCTGCATGGCCGAAGCGATGCGCCACGACCACGCCGTACGCGAACTGATGTCGATCCCCTCGGACCTCCCCCTGCCGGACCGCCTGGCCGAGGCCGCCGACGCCCTGGAAGCGCACCTGGACCGGATGGGCGCCATCGCCGGATCGCTGCACGCCTCCGGCCACCGACGCCGCGAGACCCGGACGGGTGAGCAGATCCGGGGCATGGGTCGCGAGGAGTCCATGGCGGCGATCCGCGGCGCGGTCGCCGACCTTCTGGAACCCGACAAGGACACCCTGCGCCTCCCGGCCGACCGGATCGCCGCACTCTTCCTGGGCCTGCTGTTCACCCGCCCGCACCCCGACGACACCTCCCGCCTCACCGCACACCAACTGGCGGACGTCTTCCTCCACGGGGCGCTCGTCCACGCCGAGGAGGCCGCCCGATGACCGCCCCCGCCCGGCGGCGCCGTGGCGCCACGGTCCTCGTGGCCGTCCTGGCCCCCGCCCTCGTCTGGCTCGTCACCGAACCGCTCCTGGGCCACCGGCTGCGGATCACCGACGCGGAGGCGGGGGAGACCCTGGACATAGGCCTGTTACCGGTCGCGGTCCTCGCACTGCTGATCTCACTGCTCGGCTGGGCGCTGCTGGCGGCCCTCGAACGGTGGACACCACGGCCGCGCCTCATCTGGAGCGTGAGCGCCTGCTCCGTCCTCCTGCTGTCGTTCCTTCCGCTGACCGGATCAGGGATGAGTACCGGGACGCGTACCTCCCTGGCCCTGATGCACGTGGCGGTGGCGGCGGTGCTCATGACCGGTCTGCCCGCCCGGGACACCGCTGTGCGGCGCCGCACGCCGTGACACGGCCCGCCCCCGGCCGACATGGCTGGAACTGCACGCCGCCGCGCGCTCGATTCCGCTTCCGATGGGACCCTTCGCTCTCTACGGTTGCACCAGGGGCGGTTCACGTGCCCGTACGGTGACGGGTGAGGCGGAGGGGGTCCGGTGGAAGCCGAGTTGACGGCACTGGCGGCATCGGGTGCTACGGCGTTCGTGGGGCTGATGGCGACGGAGGCCTGGACGCAGGTACGCGGGAGAGTGGCCCGGTTCCTGGCGCGGCGCGAGGGCGACGACGCCGTCGACGCCGAACTGGAGGAGTCCCGCGAGGAGCTGATCGCGGCCCGCCGCAACGGCGACGAGGACACCGCCGACGACATCGCGGCCGCCTGGCGGATCAGGCTCCGCAGGGCCCTGCGCGACAACCCGGAGGCCGCGGGGGAGCTGCGGGAACTGCTCGACGAACTGGCCCCCCACCAGGCCCCGGCACCCACCGTCACGGTCACCAACAACACCAACGGGGGAACCTATTACGGCCAGGTGATCCAGGGGCACGACATCTCCGGGCTGACCTTCAACAGCGGAGGCACGGCGGCGCCCCGGCCGGAACCGGGCACCGCATGAGCACCCCGGAATCCGGCCGGGGCTCCGGGCACATTGCCGCGCGGAACGACCTCTCCGGCACCATCCACGGCCCGGTCGTACAGGCCGCCACGATCCACGGCGGCATCACGTACACCGTCCAGCAGGCGCCCCCGACCGGCGTGCGGGTCACACCCGACGAGATCCCGCCACTGACGGTGCGGTTCATCAACCGGACCGAGGGCCTCGCCACGCTCGACGGCTGGCTGGCGCCCGAGGAGGGCGGCACCGGGGTCGGTTTCGCCGCGCTGCACGGGCCACCCGGCGTGGGCAAGACCGCGCTGGTGTCCCGCTGGGCGCAACAGGGGCGGGAGCGGTTCCCGGGCGGACAGATCTACGTGGACTTCGCCGCCCTGCGGGGAGAGACGGCCGGAGCCGATGTCTCCGAGGCCGCCCGGTGCTGCCTGAGATCCCTCGGCGTCGACGACGCCTACATTCCGGCCTCCTTCGCGGACCGGGTCCGGCTCCTGCGGAGCCTGTCCGCGGAGCGGCGGCTGCTGGTCTTCCTGGACAACGTCTCCGAGCCCGGCCAGGCCGCCGCGCTGATCCCCAAGGGGAAAGGCAGCTTCCTGGTGGTGGCCGGCGGCAGCGGCCTCGGGGAACTCGCCCTGGACGGCGCCCGGTTGATGGCCGTGGAGCCGCTCGACCGGGACAGCGCCCTGGAGTTGCTCGCCGAGCGGTGCGGGGCGCGGAGGATCGCCGCCGACCCGGCCTCGGCCCAGCGCCTGGTGGAGCTCTGCGACGGGCTGCCGGTGGCGCTGCACGTGGTCGCCGGGCGGCTGGCGGCCCGGCCGCGCCTGACCCTGGCGGCGCTCACGGCGGAGCTGGCCGTGGAGTCGCGCCGACTGGCAGGGATGTCCCTCGGAAAGGAGCGGTCCGTGTCCGCCGCATTCGATCTCGTCTACCGCGAACTCGCCCCGGAACCGGCCCGCCTCTACCGCCTGATGGGCTGGCACCCGGCGGCCACCTTCGACGCCGGAGTCGCGGCGGTGGCGGCGGGCCTGGACCCGGAACGCACCGCCGACGCCCTGGAGGCGCTGACCGGTGCCGGCCTGCTGGAGGAGATGCCGGACGGCCGTTTCCGCCTCCACGGCCTCGTACGGTTGCACGCCGGTGACCGTGCGACGGAGGAGGAGGCGCCGGCTGAGCGGCCCGCCCTCCTGCGGCGGGTGACGCTGCACCCGACGGAGGAGGAGGCGCCGGCTGAGCGGCCCGCCCTCCTGCGGCGGGTGACGCTGCACTACCTGGCCCTCACCGCCCTCGCCGACCGGGCGATCCGGCTGGACCGGCTGCGGATCGCCGACCTCGACCAGCTGCTCTCCACCGTCCCTGACCCCTTCGCCGCGCCGGACGCACCCCGGCCCGTGGACTGGCTGGAGGCCGAGCACCGCAACATCCTGGGCGTGCTGCGGGCCGCCGCGCGCGAGGGGACGCTGCGGACGGAGGTGTGGCAGCTGGCGGAGGCGTTCACGGTCCTGTTCCTCCACCACCGGCACCTCGGCGACTGGCGGGAATCGCTCGAACTCGGGGCGGCCGCCGCGGCCGAGGCCCTGGTGCCCGCCGCCGAGGCGCGGCTGCGCAGCCTCCTGTCGCGCCCGTTGATGGACCTCGGTGAGTACGAGGCCGCCCGGCGCGAGCTGGACACCGCCCAGGCCTGCGCCGAGGTCTCCGGCGACCTGGTCGTGCGCGCCTCCGTGCAGGAGTTCTCCGGACGCCACTGGGACCGCACCGACCCGGTCCGCGCCATGGAGGCCTACCGCAGCGCCCTCGACCTCAACACCGTCGCGAACGAGGGCCGGGGCGCCGCGATCGCGGCCTACTTCCTCGGCTGCGCCCAGGACACGGCCGGAGACTCCCGCGCGGCCCTGGAGACCCTGCGCGGAGCCCACGACCAGCTCCTCGCCCGCAAGGACCTGCGGATGGCGGCCCGGGTCCGGGTGGCCATCGGCATCGCCCACGACCACCTCGACGAGACCGACGAGGCGGTACGGGCCCTGAGGGAAGGGGCGGGGGCCCTCCGTGACCAGGAGGCGACCCACTACGAGGCCCAGGCGCTCGTCGCGCTGGCCGGCATCCAGGAGCGTTCGCAGGGCGATACCCAGGAGGTGCGCACCCACCTGGAACGTGCCCTGGAGATCTACGAGGCCGGGGGCAGCCCGCGCGCGCAGGAGCTGCGGCAGCGGCTGGCGGGAGGCGGCGCGACGGGGTGAGCCGGGCGCCTCAGCGGGGTGCGGAGCCGGGCGAGGGTGATGGACGCAGCCGAAGCGCCACGTCCTCCTCGCGCGCCCCGACCCGCAGGGTGACCAGGGCGTCGTCCAGCGGGGCGGCCGCGCGCAGCAGCGCGTAGACGGCCGCGGCCGGCAGCCCGGGATCCGTCGCCGGCCCGGTCATGGCCGCCTCCACGACCCGGCCGTCCCGCAGCCGCAGGAGGAACCCGCCCCCGGCCAGGGCGGTCGCCACGAGCCGGCAGCCCGGAAGGCGGTCCAGGGTCTCGCCGGCCCACCGGAGACCCGCCGCCGCGGTACGGGAGGGAGCGCCGCGCAGGACCACCGAGGCGCTCTCCACCACCCGCCGGTCCGGCTCCCGCTCGTCGCAGGCGAGATGGCGGAAGCGCCCGGCGGCCTCCTCCTCGCCCGCGCCGCCCTCCTCCCGCTCCCGCGACACCGCCGCGGGCTGCCTGCGTACGGTCACGGCACCCGGCCCGGCCCCCGGCGGACCGGTCGTGGTGACCGTCCAGGCGGTGACCTTCGCACCGGTCTCCTCGGGCTCGGCCAGATAGCGTTCCGGCGGGGGAGAGGGCACCGGTTCGCGCAGGCCGAGCAGGTCGTACAGCGCGGCACGGAGCCGTGGCAGAGCCTGCCCCGGCCGGTCGAAGGCGCCCTCGGCGACGGTGGCGAGGGATTCCGGCCGCTGCCAGGCGAGGGCGGACGTGATCTGTCCGCGCATGTCACCGCGCGCGTCGAGACGGGGCGCCGCCCGCCCGAGCGCGGCCACCGCCGTGCCGGGGACGGCCTCGCTCCCGAAGGCCCCCAGCAGCACCGGTTTGCCGAGCGCCGCACCGTACAGGGTGACCGACCCGTGGTCGCCCACGATCACCTCCGCCGCGACCAGCGCCGAGCGCCACGCGTGGATGTGGGGAATCAGCATCAGCCCCGCGTCCAGCGCGGGCGCCAGGAGGTTGCGGATCTGCCAGGAACCGTGCCCCGACCAGACGTTGGGGTGGACGATCGCCGCCACCCGGAACTCGTCGTAGGGCAGGCCGGCGAGGAGCCGGGCGGCCAGGGCGGGGTCCTGGCCGATCAGCGACGTCGGCCCCCAGGTGGAGCTGAGCACCACCAGCCGGTGCGCGTCGGGCACGCCGAGCGCCCGGCGGTAGGAGCCCGCCCGGTCGACGCTGCCCAGCAACTCGTCGTAGCAGGGGTCGCCCACGAGCAGCGTGCGCCCGGCCGCCTTCGGGTGCGAGGAGAGCAGCTGCTCCTCCTGGCCCGGGTGCGAGATGGCCAGCCAGGCCCTGCCGGACTCCAGCAGGCTGTCCGGCACGACCCCCGACAGCCGGTCGCCCCGAGCACGGGAATCCGGCACCTGCTTCTGGAAGCCGATGCCGTGGGGCAGCACCAGGACGGGGCAGTGGCCGTCGGGTACGTCGATGTTCTCGCTGGCGGTGAGGATCAGGTCGGGGTCCGCCTGTCCCACCTGCTCCCAGGGGATGACCCGGCAGCCCGCGTCGTGCAGCAGGTCCAGCACCCCGTCGTTGAACGCGGAGGTGGGGTCGTGGGCGAAGACGACGGTGACCCGGCCGTCCCCGCGGAGGAGGGCGGGCAGGCATTCGAGGACCCGCACGGTCGAGGTGACCGTACGGGCCGCTACGACCAGGGTCTTCTCACCGTGGAAGGTGCTCCACCGCCCGGCGTCGGCCCCGACGGGAACGCGGAGAGGCTGACTAGCGTGCATGGCCACCCCGAAAGGCTACGGGTACACCGCCCACTCGCGGCTCGCGGCTCGCGGCTCGCGGCTCGCGGCTCGCGGCTCGCGGCTCGCGGCTCGCGGCTCGCGGCTCGCGGCTCG
>NZ_JBEYKR010000186.1:0-11447 GCF_040703535.1 Streptomyces sp. NPDC007346 | reverse complement strand
CGCGTGTAGGGCGCCCGCTCGGCTCCGTGCGAGGTCCCGCCCTCAGAAGCGGCCGGCGCCCAGGTCCCGGGAGACCGCGCGGGCGCAGTCGCGTACGGCGGCGATCAGCCCGGCACGCAGCACGCCGCCCGGCGCCACCCGCTCCACCGCGCCCGTCACCGCCACCGCCCCCACCGGCATCCTGCGCCGGTCGTGGATGGGGGCGGCCACGGCGGCCACCCCTTCCCAGGTCTCCTCGGCGTCGGCGGCCCAGCCCTGGGCGCGGACCAGGTCGAGCATCGCCTCGAACTCGTCGGTGGCCGTCACCGTGCGCGCGGTGAAGGGGCGGCGCTCCACCTCCATGACCTCGCTGTGCGCCACCGGGTCGTACGCGGACAGCACCTTGCCGAGCGCCGTGGAGTGCAGCGGCTGCATCGCCCCGACCTCCAGCACCTGGCGGCTGTCGTCGGGCCGGAAGACGTGGTGGACGATGAGGACGCCGTGCTGGTGCAGCACGCCGAGGTGGACGCTCTCGCCGCTGGAGCGGGCCAGGTCGTCCGTCCAGACCAGGGCGCGGGCCCGCAGCTCGTGGACGTCGAGATAGCTGTTGCCCAGCCGCAGCAGCTCGGCGCCGAGCTGGTAGCGCCCCGACGCGGCGTCCTGCTCGACGAACCCCTCCAGCTGGAGGGTGCGCAGGATTCCGTGGGCGGTGCCCTTGGCCAGCCCCAGGGAGGAGGCGATGTCGGACAGCCCGAGCCGCCGCTCGCCGCCCGCCAGCAGACGCAGCATCGCGGCCGCGCGCTCCAGCGACTGGATGTTCTTGGCCATCGCGCCGTACTCCTCCACTGTGGTTCGACAATGCTGAACACTATCGGTCGATGCCGACCTGCGTCGGACTCCGGGAGAAAGTCTCCTCCGACCGGCCGACCGTGTCGCACCCGCACAGCATGCAGTCCGTCTCCTGGACGGACCGACCACGAGAGGGGGTCTGCGGCTACCCTGGCGGGGTGCGCCTTCCCCAAGAAGGACGTGAAGCCGACAGCCGTCGCATCCCTGGGAGATCATCCATGGCCTCGTTGCCGACACCCGCCCCCGACAGCCGGACCCGCGTGGACGCCCTGCGCGAAGCGCTCGCCACCCGGGTGGTGGTGGCAGACGGTGCGATGGGCACCATGCTCCAGGCGCAGGACCCGACGCTCGAGGACTTCGAGAACCTCGAAGGCTGCAACGAGATCCTCAACATCACCCGGCCCGACATCGTGCGCACCGTCCACGAGGAGTACTTCGCGGTCGGCGTCGACTGCGTCGAGACCAACACCTTCGGCGCGAACCACTCCGCCGCCAACGAGTACGAGATCGCCGACCGGATCGTCGAGCTCTCCGAGTCGGGCGCCCGGATCGCCCGTGAGGTCGCCGACGAGTTCGCCCGCAAGGACGGCCGCCAGCGCTGGGTCCTCGGCTCCATCGGCCCCGGCACCAAGCTGCCCTCGCTGGGCCACCTCCCGTACGACGTGCTGCGCGACGGCTACCAGAAGAACGCCGAGGGCCTCCTCGCGGGCGGCTCGGACGCCCTGATCGTCGAGACCACCCAGGACCTGCTGCAGACCAAGTCCAGCATCATCGGCGCCCGCCGGGCGATGGACGCCCTCGGCATCGACGTGCCCCTGATCTGCTCCCTCGCCTTCGAGACGACCGGCGTCATGCTGCTCGGCTCCGAGATCGGCGCCGCCCTCACCGCCCTGGAGCCGCTGGGCATCGACCTCATCGGTCTGAACTGCTCGACCGGCCCGGACGAGATGAGCGAGCACCTGCGCTACCTGGCGCGCCACTCCCGTACGCCCCTGATGTGCATGCCCAACGCCGGCCTGCCCGTCCTCACCAAGGACGGCGCCCACTTCCCGCTCGGCCCCGACGGTCTCGCCGACTCCCAGGAGCTGTTCGTCCGGGACTACGGCCTCTCCCTCATCGGCGGCTGCTGCGGTACGACGCCGGAGCACATGAAGGCCGTCGTCGAGCGGGCCCGCGAGCTCACGCCGACCGAGCGGAACCCGCGCCCCGAGCCCGGCGCGGCCTCCCTCTACCAGCACGTCCCCTTCCGCCAGGACACCGCCTACCTGGCGATCGGCGAGCGCACCAACGCCAACGGCTCCAAGAAGTTCCGCGAGGCCATGCTGGAGGCCCGCTGGGACGACTGCGTGGAGATGGCCCGCGACCAGATCCGCGAGGGCGCGCACATGCTCGACCTCTGCGTCGACTACGTGGGCCGCGACGGCGTCGCCGACATGGCGGAGCTGGCCGGCCGCTTCGCGACCGCCTCCACCCTCCCGATCGTGCTGGACTCCACCGAGCTGCCCGTGCTCCGCGCCGGCCTGGAGAAGCTCGGCGGCCGCGCGGTGCTGAACTCGGTGAACTACGAGGACGGCGACGGCCCCGAATCCCGCTTCGCCCAGGTCAGCGCCCTGGCCTCCGAGCACGGCGCCGCCCTCATCGCTCTGACGATCGACGAGGAGGGCCAGGCCCGCACCATCGAGCACAAGGTCGCCATCGCCGAGCGGCTCATCGCGGACCTCACCACCAACTGGGGCATCGACGAGTCCGACATCCTCATCGACACCCTGACCTTCACCATCTGCACCGGCCAGGAGGAGTCCCGCGGCGACGGCATCGCCACCATCGGGGCGATCCGCGAGCTGAAGAGGCGCCACCCGGACGTCCAGACCACGCTGGGCCTCTCCAACATCTCCTTCGGCCTGAACCCGGCCGCCCGGGTCGTGCTGAACTCCGTCTTCCTCGACGAGTGCGTCAAGGCGGGCCTGGACTCCGCGATCGTGCACGCCTCGAAGATCCTGCCGATCGCCCGGCTGGAGGAGGAGCAGGTCAAGGTCGCCCTCGACCTGATCTACGACCGCCGCAGCGAGGGCTACGACCCCCTCCAGAAGCTCATGGAGCTCTTCGAGGGCGTCAACATGAAGTCGATGAAGGCGGGCAAGGCCGAGGAGCTGATGGCCCTCCCGCTCGACGAGCGCCTCCAGCGCCGCATCATCGACGGCGAGAAGAACGGCCTGGAGGCCGACCTGGACGAGGCGCTCCAGGACACCCCGGCCCTGGACATCGTCAACAACATCCTCCTCGAAGGCATGAAGGTGGTCGGCGAGCTGTTCGGCTCCGGCCAGATGCAGCTGCCGTTCGTCCTCCAGTCCGCCGAGGTCATGAAGAGCGCGGTGGCCCACCTGGAGCCGCACATGGAGAAGTCCGACGACGAGGGCAAGGGCACCATCGTGCTCGCCACCGTCCGCGGCGACGTCCACGACATCGGCAAGAACCTCGTCGACATCATCCTCTCCAACAACGGCTACAACGTCGTCAACCTCGGCATCAAGCAGCCCGTCTCCGCGATCCTGGAAGCCGCCGAGGAGCACCGCGCCGACGTCATCGGCATGTCCGGCCTCCTGGTGAAGTCGACCGTGATCATGAAGGAGAACCTCCAGGAGCTCAACCAGCGCAAGATGGCCGCCGACTTCCCCGTCATCCTCGGTGGCGCCGCGCTGACCAGGGCCTACGTCGAGCAGGACCTGTACGAGATCTACGAGGGCGAGGTCCGCTACGCCCGCGACGCCTTCGAGGGCCTGCGCCTGATGGACGCGCTCATCGGCGTCAAGCGCGGCGTGCCCGGCGCGGTCCTGCCCGAGCTCAAGCAGCGCAGGGTCCCCAAGAAGGACGTCCCCGTGCTGGAGGTCGAGGAGCCCGAGGGCTCGGTGCGCTCGGACGTCTCCACCACCAACCCCATCCCCGAGCCGCCCTTCTGGGGCACCCGCGTCATCAAGGGCATCCCGCTCAAGGAGTACGCCTCCTGGCTCGACGAGGGCGCCCTCTTCAAGGGCCAGTGGGGCCTCAAGCAGGCCCGGACCGGTGACGGACCGACGTACGAGGAGCTGGTGGAGACCGAGGGGCGCCCGCACCTGCGCGGCTGGCTCGACCACCTCCAGTCCAACAACCTCCTGGAAGCCGCCGTCGTCTACGGCTACTTCCCCTGCGTCTCCAAGGGCGAGGACCTGATCCTCCTGCACGAGGACGGCTCCGAGCGCACCCGCTTCACCTTCCCGCGCCAGCGCCGCGGCCGCCGCCTCTGCCTCGCGGACTTCTTCCGGCCCGAGGAGTCCGGCGAGACCGACGTGATCGGCCTCCAGGTCGTCACCGTCGGCTCCCGGATCGGCGAGGCCACCGCCGAGCTGTTCGCCGCCAACTCCTACCGCGACTACCTGGAGCTGCACGGCCTGTCCGTCCAGCTCGCCGAGGCCCTCGCCGAGTACTGGCACGCCCGCGTCCGCAGCGAGCTGGGCTTCGCGGGGGAGGACCCCGCCGACGTCGAGGACATGTTCGCGCTGAAGTACCGGGGCGCGCGCTTCTCGCTCGGATACGGGGCCTGCCCGGACCTGGAGGACCGCGCGAAGATCGCCGATCTCCTCCAGCCGGGGCGGATCGGCGTGGAGCTCTCCGAGGAGTTCCAGCTCCACCCGGAGCAGTCCACCGACGCCATCGTCATCCACCACCCCGAGGCGAAGTACTTCAACGCGCGGTAGCCGCCTCTTCGCCCGGCCGCCCCGCGTCGTTCGCGCACCGTCGCCGGGCAGGTCGTACACTGGTCGGTCCAGTGCAGGCCGGTCGCCCTCCCCCTCCGGGAGTGGCGGCCGGCCTTCTCGTCCCTTACGGAAGGTGTGCCGGATGACCAGTACGGTCCCCGCGTCCTTGACCCGCACGGCCGAAGGCGCCACCCTGCAGGCGGTCCTTCTCGACATGGACGGAACCCTGGTCGATACCGAGGGCTTCTGGTGGGACGTCGAGAAGGAGGTCTTCGCCGACCTCGGACACCGGCTGGAGGAGCCCTGGCGGGACGTGGTCGTCGGGGGACCGATGACCCGCAGCGCCGGCTACCTCATCGACGTCACCGGCGCCGACATCGCCCTGGACGAGCTGACGGTGCTGCTCAACGACCGCTTCGAGAAGCGCATCCGGCACGGCGTGCCGCTGATGCCGGGCGCCGAGCGGCTGCTCGCCGAGCTGGCCGCGTCCCAGATCCCCACCGCGCTCGTCTCGGCCTCGCACCGCCGGATCATCGACCGGGTGCTGGACTCCGTCGGCCACCACCACTTCGCGCTCACGGTCGCCGGCGACGAGGTCACCCGGACCAAGCCGCACCCCGAGCCCTATCTCACCGCCGCCGCGGGCTTCGGCGCCGACCCGTGGCGCTGCGCCGTCATCGAGGACACCGCGACCGGGGTGGCCGCGGCCGAGGCGGCAGGGTGCCGGGTGGTCGCCGTCCCCTCCGTGGCCCCCATCGCGCCCGCCTCCGGCCGGGTCGTCGTCGGCTCCCTCGAAGAGGTCGACCTGGCCTTCCTCCGCAAGCTCGTCAGCGTCACCGGCTGAAGGTTCCGTGTGCGTTCCGGAAACTTTCCGTGGACATGAATCAGCCACAGCCCGCATATGTGAAGAGGTCGGACAGGTGAGCTTCCTCACCCACAGGCCCTCTGTGGCCTGCCGTGATCGGTTGATCTGTCCGGAATGCTGATCAAATATCTCCCTCTTCGAACGCCGGAGGAGGGCAAGCCGCTCCGAGCGCGGTCGGAGCGGCCACCAGCGGCTACTAACTTTGATTCCTCACCCACCGTGATGAGGGAGAACGTCCGTATGAACCGCAAGACCCTGGTGCTGCCGGCCGTCGTCGGCCTGCTCGCCCCCGTGCTCGCCGCCTGCGGCAGCACGGACAGCGGCGCCGGTGGCTCC
The DNA here is from genome assembly GCF_040703535.1 of Streptomyces sp. NPDC007346. NCBI lineage: Bacteria > Bacillati > Actinomycetota > Actinomycetes > Kitasatosporales > Streptomycetaceae > Streptomyces > Streptomyces sp. NPDC007346. Next base: position 5,687 of record NZ_JBEYKR010000186.1, on the reverse strand, counting down.
GATGCCATCGTCGTCGGCACCACGGACCAGCTCGTGGCCTCCGAGGAGAACCCCGCTCCTCTCGACCCGGCCATCGGGTACGAGGCAGGCGTCTGGAACGTCCTGCGGCAGACCGTGCAGACCCTGACGACCGTCCCCAGTGGCGGCGGCGAGCCGGTGCCCGAGGCCGCCCGGAGCTGCACCTTCACGGACACCGCGAACGAGAGCTACCGCTGCACCCTGCGCGCGGGCCTGAAGTTCGCCGACGGCACCCCCGTCACCGCCGAGGATGTGAAGCACTCCATCCAGCGGGTCATCGACATCAACTCCGACAGCGGACCCGTCGGGCTCCTCAGCAACATCGACACGATCGAGACCAAGGGCACCGACCAGGTGATCTTCCACCTGAACACGCCCGACGCCACCTTCCCCTACAAGCTCGCCACCCCCGCCGCCGGCATCGTCCCGAAGGCGCAGTACCCGGCGAAGGAGGCGCGCACCGGCTTCCAGGTCGACGGCTCGGGGCCGTACACCATGAAGCCGCAGGTCGAGGACGGCCGGGTCACCAGGATCGCCTTCACCAAGAACCCCTCGTACCAGGGTGAGCTGAAGGTCCTCAACGACAAGGTCGAGATGGACCTCTTCCCCGACGCCGAGGCCATGGGCAAGGCGCTGGAGGAGAAGAAGATCCACATGATGACCCGGGCCATGTCGCCCGAGCAGGCCCGCGACATGCTCGTGAAGCCGAAGGAGGGCATCGAGCTCACCGAGATGCCCGGCCTCGCCATCAGCTACCTCGGGTTCAACACCAAGGACCCGGTGGTCAACAAGGCCGTACGGCAGGCCATGGCGCAGATCATCGACCGCGGCGAGATCGCCGGCAAGGTCTACGGCACCACCGCGGAACCGCTCTACTCGCTGATCCCCTCCAGCATCACCGGCCACACCAACGCCTTCTTCAACAAGTACGGAGAGCCCAGCACCGCCAGGGCCGCGCAGACCCTCAAGAACGCCGGGGTCAAGACGCCGGTGAAGTTCACCCTGCACTACACCAACGACCACTACGGCTCCGCCACCGCCAAGGAGTTCAAGACGCTCCAGCAGCAGCTGAACGGCTCGGGCCTCTTCGACGTCGCCGTCCAGGGCACGGAGTGGTCGAAGTACCGGCCGGAGCAGAAGCGCGGCGACTACGCGGCCTACGGCATGGGCTGGTTCCCCGACTTCCCGGACCCGGACAACTACACCGCCCCGTTCCTGGACAAGAACAACTTCCTCAACTCCCCCTACCGGTCGCAGGAAGCGCAGAACGTGCTCATCCCGAAGTCGCGCCGTGAGGCCGACCGCAGCGCCGCCGCCACGACCTACGAGAAGCTCCAGGACATCGTCGCCACCGACGTCCCCGTCCTGCCGATCTGGCAGGGCAAGCAGTACGTGGCCTCCCGCAGCGGGATCGCCGGGGTCGAGCGGTCCGTCAGCGCCACCTCCGAGCTCCAGCTCTGGGAGCTCAACAGGACGGGCGCCTGACCGCCCGGAACCACGAAAGCCGTCCGGCCCGCCCCTCCTGAGACAGGACCGGGGCGGGCCGGACGGCCGTTCACATCAGGCTCCTACTGCGCGCCGGGGCGCACCAGCCCGCTCTCGTACGCGTACACCGCGGCCTGCACCCGGTCGCGCAGGCCCAGCTTCGTGAGCACATGGCCCACATGCGTCTTGACCGTCGTCTCGCTGACGAACAGGTCCGCCGCGATCTCCGCGTTGGACAGGCCGCGCGCCACCAGCTTCAGGACCTCCACCTCACGGTCCGTCAGCGTGTGCAGGGCGTCGGGGACCGGGTCCTCGCCGGAGGGCAGGTGGTCCGCGTACTTGTCGAGCAGCCGGCGCGTGATGCTCGGGGCGAGCATCGCCTCGCCCGCCGCCACCACCCGGATCGCCTGGACCAGCTCATTGGCCGGGGCGTCCTTCAGCAGGAAGCCGCTGGCCCCCGCGCGCAGCGCCTCCACCACGTACTCGTCGAGGTCGAACGTGGTCAGCACCAGCACCTTGGCCGGGCCGTCCTTGCCGGGGCCGGTGATCTGGCGGGTCGCCTCCACCCCGTCCATCCGCGGCATCCGGATGTCCATCAGCACCACGTCGGGCTGGAGCGCCCGCACCTGGTCGATGGCCTGCAGACCGTCACCGGCCTCACCGACCACCGCCAGATCGCCCTCGGCCTCCAGGATCATCCGGAAACCGGTGCGCAGCAGTGGTTGGTCATCGACCAGTAGGACGCGGATCGCCACAGAAACTCCTCAACGGCCCTCAAGAGCCACGGGTCGGCCGGCCTCGGCCCGGACGGGGCCCATTGTGCCCTGGTCATCCTCACCCGTCTCCGCCGGGCGGACCGACAGGGGGTACACCGGGGGAGTCCCGCCGAATTCCGGACAGACCGCCTGGTGGTCGCACCAGCCGCACAGCTTCGTCGGGCGCGGCCGCCACTCACCCGTCTCCGTGGCCAGCGCGATCGCCTCCCACAGCGCGAGGAGCTTGCGCTCCACCCGCTCCAGGTCCGCCACCACCGGGTCGTACGTCAGCACATCGCCGCTGCCCAGGTAGACCAGCTGGAGCCGGCGCGGCACGATCCCCTTCAGCCGCCAGATCACCAGCGCGTAGAACTTCATCTGGAAGAGCGGCCCCTCGGCATACTCCGGCCGCGGCGCCTTCCCCGTCTTGTAGTCGACGATCCGGACGTCACCGGTCGGCGCGACATCGACCCGGTCGATCACCCCGCGCAGCCGCAGCCCCGACTCCAGCTCCGTCTCCACGAACAGCTCGCGCTCGGCAGGCTCCAGACGCGTCGGGTCCTCCAGCGAGAACCACCGCTCCACCAGCCGCTCCGCCTCGCCCAGCCACCGCGACAGCCGCTCGCCCCCGGTGTCCCCGGCGAACAGCTCGCCCAGCTCCGGCTTCGACTCCAGCAGCCGGTCCCACTGGCCCGGGACCAGCGCCCGCGCCCGCGGTGCCGTCCGGTCGGCGGCCGGAGCGTCGAAGAGCCGCTCCAGCACCGCATGGACCAGCGTGCCGCGGGTAGCCGCCTCGCTGGGCTTCTCCGGCAGCCGGTCGATGACCCGGAAGCGGTAGAGCAGAGGGCACTGCATGAAATCGCTCGCCCGCGACGGCGACAGGGACGAAGGCGGCTGCGGCGGCCGGGGCACGGAGGTCATGTCTCAAGACCCTACGGCCCGCCACCGACAGCCGTCGGCATACCATCGTCGGCAGACCCTCCCAGACAGCATGACCGTGGCGCACGCCACGTACCGAACCGAAGGGACCACGTGGACAAGAGCGGCGACAGCGGGCGGCCGCAGCCCGGCGCGGGGGGAACGGACCCCGGCGCCGCCCCCGACAGCGGCAAGCCCAAGCGCCCCGCGGATCCGGGCGGCGGCCTGCTCATGGGCCGCCCCTTCGGTGTGCCCGTCTACGTCGCCCCCAGCTGGTTCGTCGTCGCCGCACTGATCACCTGGGTCTTCGGCGGCCAGCTCGACCGGGTGCTGCCCGAGCTGGGCGGCGCCCGCTACCTGGTCGCCCTCTTCTTCGCGATCGCCTTCTACGCCTCCGTACTCGTCCACGAACTGGCCCACACGGTCGCCGCCCTGCGCTACAAGCTCCCCGTCCGCCGCATCCAGCTCCAGTTCTTCGGCGGCGTCTCCGAGATCGAGAAGGAGACCGAGACCCCCGGCCGCGAGTTCATCCTCGCCTTCGTGGGCCCTCTCCTCTCGCTCGTCCTGGGCGGGGTCTTCTACGGGGCGATGCAGCTCGTCGAGCCCGGCACCGTCCCCGGCGTCCTGCTCGCCGGGCTGATGATCTCCAACCTCATCGTGGCCGCCTTCAACCTGCTGCCCGGCCTGCCCCTGGACGGCGGCCGGATGCTCCGCGCCGTCGTCTGGAAGATCACCGGCAAGCCCATGAGCGGCACCATCGCCGCCGCCTGGGTCGGCCGGGGCCTCGCCGTCACCGTCCTCATCGGACTGCCGCTGCTCACCCACACCGGGGCCGTCGGCAGCGCCAACGAGAAGATCGGCGGGGTGGAGACCGTCATGGACGCCCTGCTCGCCGCGATCCTCGCCGGCATCATCTGGACCGGCGCCGGCAACAGCCTGCGCATGGCCCGCCTCCGCGAGCACCTGCCCGACCTGCGGGCCCGCACCCTCACCCGGCGCGCCGTCCCCGTCGAGTCCGCCACCCCCCTCTCCGAGGCCCTGCGCCGGGCCAACGAGGCGGGCGCCCGCGCGCTGGTCGTGGTCGACGGACAGGGCAACCCCAAGGGCGTCGTCCGCGAGGCCGCCATCGTCTCCGTCCCCGAGCACCGCCGCCCCTGGGTCGCCGTCAGCGGCCTCTCCCAGGACCTCACCGACGGCATGAAGGTCCCCGCCGAGCTGGCCGGAGAAGCCCTCCTGGACCGGCTCAAGGCCACCCCGGCCACCGAGTACCTGGTCGTCGAGGAGACCGGCGAGATCTACGGAGTCCTCTCCACCGCCGACGTGGAGCGCGCCTTCGTCAAGGCCATGGCCCGCCCCAGCGCCTGAGGCCGGCCCCCTTCCACGCCCGGACCGGGCGGTCGGAGGCCCCGGGCAACACCGGTACGCTGGTCACATGTCTGAACCGACCGGTGCCGCCCGCCGACGTGGGCCCTTCAAGGTCGGGGACCAGGTACAGCTCACCGACCCCAAGGGACGCCACTACACCTTCACGCTCGAAGCCGGAAAGAGTTTCCACACCCACAAGGGCTCTTTCCAGCACGACGAGCTGATCGGTGCTCCCGAGGGCAGTGTTGTCCGCACCACGGGAAACGTCGCCTACCTCGCGCTGCGCCCCCTGCTCCCCGACTACGTCCTGTCCATGCCCCGCGGCGCAGCCGTGGTCTACCCCAAGGACGCGGGCCAGATCCTGGCCTTCGCCGACATCTTCCCCGGCGCCCGCGTCGTGGAGGCCGGGGTCGGATCCGGATCGCTCTCCACCTTCCTGCTGCGCGCCATCGGTGAGCAGGGCATGCTGCACTCCTACGAGCGCCGCGAGGACTTCGCCGAGATCGCCCAGCAGAACGTCGAGCGCTACTTCGGCTCGCCGCACCCCGCCTGGCAGCTGACCGTCGGCGATCTTCAGGACAACCTCTCCGACACCGACGTGGACCGCGTCGTGCTGGACATGCTCGCCCCCTGGGAGTGCCTGGAGGCCGTCTCCAAGGCCCTGGTGCCCGGCGGCATCCTCTGCGCCTACGTCGCCACCACCACCCAGCTCTCGCGGACCGTCGAGTCCATCCGCGAGATCGGCTGCTTCGCCGAACCGCAGCCCTGGGAGTCGATGATCCGCAACTGGCACGTCGAGGGCCTGGCCGTCCGCCCCGACCACCGGATGATCGGCCACACCGGCTTCCTGGTCACCGCCCGCCGCCTCGCGGACGGCGTCGAGCCGCCGCTGCGCCGCCGCCGCCCCTCCAAGGGCGCCTACGGCGAGGACTACGACGGACCCAACAGCCGGAGCGGCTCCGCCGCCGGCTGATCCGTCCAACGAACCGGCGCCGCCGCGCAGTTCCCCGACCGACCGGGGAACTGCGCGGCGGCGCCTTCGCGTTGCGGGCGGGGAGGCGGCCGGCCGCCGATACCCGAGCACAACCCGCCCGTACCCACGCGTGTGAGGGGTGGGACGATTCTTGGCACACCACGGGGGTGGGC
>NZ_JBEYKR010000185.1:0-11692 GCF_040703535.1 Streptomyces sp. NPDC007346 | reverse complement strand
GCACCACCACCATCGCTGCCGGCGCCCCGGAGCCCGAGGCCACCGGCGACATCCAGTCCTCGCGCCCGCCCACCCTTCGTGAGCATCGTGGGCCTGAGTTCGGCGAACCGTCATCGTCCAGGAGACATCGGGAGACTCCGTTGCAAGGGCTGCCGGGCAGAGGAACCGTGCCGGTTCGCCCTGACGGTCCTGTCAGTGGACTTCGGAAGCCGGTGGAGGATGCCCCTGATCCTGGGGTCGTTCTCCACCGGCTTCGGGGTGTTATCGGCGGTGTGCCGCCAGGGTGCCGCCGACGGCGCAGACCGCAGCTGTGGTCGTGCCGAGCACGGTGGCGGCTTCGGGGCCGCCGGCTATCGCCAGGACCGTGACCCCGGCCATGCCGAGCACGCCCACGACGAGCGTGGCCCAGCCCAACAGGTTGTCCTGACGGTGCTCTCGGGTACCGTCGGGATGAGTACCTGGTTCAGGTACGTCAGTGGATGCCATGGTGCCTCTCTTCCTTCTCCGCATCGGGACGGGACAGCGGCCCCTCGGTAGACGCGAGGGAGATCTGTGTACGGCGGCCGTCCAAAGCAAGCCGTACGGGGGTCTCCCTCAGTCATGAGCGGGCCTCGTCATATGAGCCTAAGGGGCGGCCCCGACAACCCATGGACACGGAGCCGTGCGAGGCCCGGCAGGCAACAACCTGACCTGACAACGCGGTTGGTGAAGTTTTCGCAGCTCAGCACCCGAACCGACGTCGGTGAAAGCACTCATGCCCATCCGGTGGACGGGCTCTCGACATAGATCGGGAGCACGTCGCGCTCCAAGGGAGAACAGAGACTCGGGCGGTACTCCGCCTTCCTGATGAACCCCTTCTCCTTCTTGTTCTTGGTGTCCTTGCTGGCGTTCACCCACACGGTGTGGGGCGAACCTCGACCTTGCGCTGCTGGTGGGACGGGTGCGGCGCACCAGTAGGTTTCCCCGGCCCTTTCGGAAGAAGAAGCCGCTTCTGAACTGCTCCACGGGTATGAGGGGCCAGCTGCAAGGGGCTGCCTGAAGAAGTTGTCCTTCCCGCCGTTGATGACGACGTTCATCTCCGGCGTGGCATCCATAGAGCCGCAGCGCTGGGGTGCTGCAGGTACGGGACGTGTAGGCACAGCCGCCGGATTCCCGTTTCCGCCCAGGGCAGGGGCGGGGGCGTCGGCTGGAACTCCGTGTGCTTCCGGACCAACTTCGGGATGCTGGTGGTCACCTGCACCCAGCGGCCGCACCGCATAGCGGAGAACAAGCCCAGGGTGGATGCGCTGCTGCCGCACGGCTTTGGCAGCTGGGTGAAGTGACCAGACCGCCGTACTTACAGAAGCGCTCGGTCTCGCTGGTCTACCAGGGCGCGGTTGTTCTCGACTAACACGATGCCGGCATAGGACGTGGTGCCGTGCTTCGGTGAGGAGCTTCTTCACGACCAGGCCGCGCTCGGCAGAGGCGAGGGCGGTGGTGCCCTTGCTGTGCACCACGGTGCAGCTTGTCGCGGGGGCGGGGCCGACCGCGCTGCCCTACGGAGAGGCTCCCGCTACGAGGCATCGTCTACAGGTTCCTGCGTCGGTAGGCGCGGGCGTGCAGGGTGTCGGGGTGGTCGGCGCCCAAAGCCCCGGTGTAGTCGACGATGAGCCGGTGGAAGAGGGCGGCGGCGTGTTCTGGGTCGTCGCTCTCCCTCACGGCCACGGCGTGGTTGTAGCGGGTGTTGAGGGTGTTGGGGTGGGCGGGCCCCAGGGCGCGGGTGTAGTCGGGGACGAGCCCGTGGAAGAGGGCGGCGGCCTGTTCCGGGTCGTTGGCCTCCCCTACGTTCACGGCGTGGTTGTAGCGGGTGTTGAGGGTGTTGGGGTGGGCGGGCCCCAGGACGCGGGTGTAGTCGGGAAGGAGCCCGTGCAGCAGATTGGCGGCCTGTTCCGGGTCGCCGGCCTTCCCTACGTTCACGGCATGGCGGCGGCGGGTGTTGAGCGTGCTGGGGTGGTAGGGCCCCAGGCTGCGGGTGTAGTCGGGGACGAGATCGTGGAACAGGGCGGCGGCGTGTTCCGGGTCGCTGGCTTCTCCTACGTTCACGGCATGGCTGTAGCGGACGCGCAGAGAGTCGGAATGAAGGGGGCCCAGGCTGCGGGTGTAGTCGGGAAGGAGCTCCTGGAGCAGAGCGGCGGCCTGTTCCGGATCGCCGGCCTTTCCCACGCTCACAGCATCGCTGTAGCGGACGAGCAGTGGGTGGGAGTGGTCTGGGAGAGGCTCGCCGAAGAGGGCTTCGGCCCGCTCCAGGTCACCGGTCTCCATCCCGCTCTCGCGGCGGGCGCGCAGGATGCGGATGTAGCCGGGCAGCTTGTCGAGCAGAACGGGGGACCGCTCACCAGACCTGGCTGGTCCCACGCTCACGGCATGGTTGTAGCGGGGGTCCAGGCTTTTCGAGCTCAAGGTGCGGCTGTAGTCGGGGAGCGGCTGGTGGAGCAGGCCCGCAGCCCGTCCCGGGGCGCTGGCCTCCCTCACGGACACGGCATGGCTGCGGCCGACTTCCAGATTTCCCACGTTGGTGGGGTTGTCTGGTGGGTTGTCCAGGACAACCCCGGCCGTCGGCTCGTTAAGTTCGCTGGTGACACGGTTGAGCGTGGTGTTGTCTTCTTCATTCACCGCGCTGGCGCGGGCGAGTACGGCGTCGATGTCGTCCCCGACCGGATCCGCGGAAAGGCGATGCTCCTGCAGTTCGTCGGCCAGGACCGGCAGGGCGTCGAGGGGCGAGGCGGTGTCGCCGGCGCGGAGGCGGTCGAGTTCGTCGGTGAGTAGGCGGAGCTGATCCTGAAGGACAGCTTCGAGGGTTTCGGCCTGGCGCTGTTTCTCCTCCGCCCACCGCAGCTCCGCCCGGGCTCGTTGTTCCTGTTCCTCGGCCCGGGCCAGCTTCCGCTCGGCATCCTCCAGCGCCTCACTCCAGGGCTGGGCGCGGAGCTGGTCGCGTTCCTCAACCAGGCCGGCTACTCGCCGGTCGAGCTGGTGGATCATGTTCAGCAGGACCATGACGAGCTTGTCGGAGTTGTTCTTCGCCCGCTCGACCTCCGCCCGCTGCTCCAGGGCCCGGGTCAGACGGTCGTACGTCTCGATCTGCTGGGCCTGCGCCGCCGCGAGCTCCACCGCATACCCCGCACCCGGCCCGGGCGCGGAGTATGCGCCCGCCGCAGTGCGGGAAGTGGGGCGCAATGCCTGTTCACGCAGGGTCAGGGCTTCGTCCTGGCGGCGCTGACGCAGGTCAGGGCGGACGGTCACTCTGATCAACGCGACGATGAACGCCTCTGTCGGCACCTTCCCGCCGAGATAGACCCCGGTCTGGGCCTTCCCCATGCTGATCTCGCCGCCGAGAACAGCGAGGGTCTTTCCGGAGTCGTCCACGTGCCGGCGCAGCGTCTCGGCGAGCTTGCGTGCCGCGGGGTTCTCGGCGCGGATCGGTCCCCACGGCCTGCCCCCGCCGGCTTTCGGTGTCATGTGAGCCCCCGCCCGTTGGGCTGCTGTGGTGTCCGGCCTGTCCTGGACAAAGAGCCCCTGGTCCGGAACTTACCTGCGTTGTCCGGCTTATGACTCCCAGACGACCCAATCCACCCCCACAGTCACTTCCCATCAGCCGCCGGACACCCTCTGTTCTGCGGCACCACTCGGGGAGGACCCTCATGCTTGACCACCTCAACACCGCCCTTGCAGCCCTCGGCGCCTTGGCTGCCCTGGCGCAGCTCGCCCTCGACGTCCACCGCGCCCGCAAGAGCGACAGGAAGGACGACCAGGAGCGGTGAGCCCTCACGGCCAGGGGCGTGCCCGGGCAGAGGCCCCGGGCACGCCCCTCACGTCACGGGACGTGGTGGCTACATCGGCCGTGTTCTCGGTGTTGCGGGGTCGAGGATGGGCCGCACGAAGATCACGTTTTCCTCCCGGCAGCTGGATGTTGCCGCGCGGCCGCCGGTGTGCTGGTTCAGGTGGTGATGCCGAAGTGGTGGAGCCACCACAGTCCGGTGTTGGTGACGCGGGTGGTGACCAGGAGGTGGATGCCCAGGGCGAGTGCCGGGAGCGAGGCGAACAAGGCCCACCGGTGAACCTTGAGGGTCAGGGGCTGGTGATCGCCGGTGAGTCCGTCTGTCATGACGGAGATGACCATCAGGATCGCGTAGCCGATCAGGGTGAAGAGGAGGCCGGCGATGGCGAGGAGGACGAGCCCTGTCAGCGATGGCCCGTCCTTCGATCCGCAGGCGGCGGCGAAGGCCGCGCAGTTCAGGAGGATGAGGAGGGGTGCACCGGTGCTGGCGAGCATGTTGATGGTCGCGAAGAGGGGTTCGAGGGGCCAGATCAGGCGAACACGGCGCTTGTCCTGCGGCGCCGGAGTGACCGTGGTCTGCGGCTGTGGGGCAGGCACCTGCGCGGGCCGGGTCCCCGGCTTCTTCTGCGGGGTACTGCGTGAAGCACGGGTTGTTCCCGTTCCGGGGGAGGCTGTCGCGGTGTGTCCGGCACTCGGCGAGGCCACGACACTGTTGGGCTCTATCGACCCATCGGGAACGGTCTTCTCCTCGCGGAGCCGGGCCAGCTGGCCGCGCAGGGCCTTGACCTCTCGGCGTAGCTGCTGGAGCTCATCCTCGCGGCGTTCCGCTTCTTCCTCCTTGCGTTCCAGGTCTGCGTTCTTGCTGCGTACGAGCTCACCCGCGTCCGCCAGCAGCATGTTCTTGTCCCGCAACTCCAGTCGCAGCTGATCCCGTTCGGCCTCGACTTGTTGCCTGAGCCGCTTCTCCTGGGCGAGTTCCTTCCTGATCTCCTCGTTGATCCCCTTCAGGTCCTCGTCCAGCTCGGCCAGTCGCCGAGCGGTAGCGACCCGTATCCCCTCCATAGCCTCCTGCACCGCGGCGTTCTGACTGGCCAGGGCCGTTTCTTCAAAAGCGGCGCGCTCCTTCTTCAGCTGCTCGATCTCTTCTAGGGCCCGACGCAGCTTGGCCCTAGGCGTCTGGGCTGCCTGCGCGCTCTTTCGCAGACGGTGCAACTCCGCGTGCGCTTCGGGGGACAGCGGGTGCCCGTGATCGGAGACGAACACCGCTAGGACGTCCACGAATCTCTCGGGAGCGACCGCTCCCCCGTTGAGGTAGCGGCTCACTGTGCCGCTGTGGAAATTCGCCTTCTCAGCAAGCCGGTACTGCTGGACATCACCACGGTCGCGGACAGGCTGATACGCAGCATCGAGGGCCTCGCCGTAGAGGCTGGCTTCTATGCTGACCGACTCTTCACTCACGTGCGCCCCCTCGCTCCAGGCTTGCATGATGCCGCCTGCTGCCAGCTCACCGCACGGCCTTGAACCAGGAGTCCCGTTGCCGATCACCCGGAAACGTCGTTGCCCCCTTCCGGCAACGGCACGGCACTGGTGATGTTCGAAAGACCCCTGCACCTCGCACGGGGAACGACGAACGGAGAAGCACCATGCCGGCGAAGCACCACGCCGCTCACCCCGGACCGCACCGGGCAGACCCTGACTCTGAAGGCGGGAGACGGACCGGCTCACCCCGGGGCGCGGTAGCGCTCTGCGCCGACCCAGTACCCAAGGCACTGTTCCCCGCCCAGCCCGCTGCCCGGTGGTCACGCCTCGCCTGGGCGGTTCGCACGACCGACGGCCCCCGATAACAGCGCAGGAGTCCCCTCCCGGCCGTCACGTCGACCATCCACCCCTGCCCACAGGAAGCCAGGAGTAGGTGTTGCGCCGCTAACACCGCCGCATCGCACTGTGCTTCCAGCAGTCTCGACCACCCGGTTGTCCAGCCCTCGCGAATCCGCTCCGACGCCCCGTCACCAGCTCGCCGACGAGACCTGGATCGGAGTCTCGCGAAATATTGAATGGCCGGCGGCAGGTGCGGACTGTTGTCCCCGCGCTCACCCGGAGCGCCCCTTTCACCCCACGAAGGAGAACACCGTCATGTCCTCGCTCGCCCTGCTCGTCGCCGTGCTCCTGGTCCTGGTCACCGTCATGTTCGTCGGCGCACTTCTCTACCTCGGGCACCACCACCCGAAGCTGATCGCCCCGCTGACGCTCGCCATGGTCGGCGCGGCGCTCGTCGCCGCCCTCGTCGTCCCGATCGTCACCTCATGACGCCCCGGCCGCCGCCCCCCGCCTCACCGAGAAGACGGACGAGGGGCGTCCGGGAGGTACAGGCCGACCGCGGCCGAGGCTGCCGGAGAGCCCTGCCCGGTGCGTGCATCACGTCCGTACCGCGGCCACCTACCTGCCCGAGAGGGTGGCCGCGGCTGGCACTCACGTGGCGTCGTAGGCGAGGAAGGCGAGGTGGATGGCTTGGGCGAGGCTGGCTTCGTCGGTCAGGTCGATGCTGACGCGGTACGCACGGTGCCCGGTAACAAGGGTGCGAGCTTGTGTAGCTCCTATCGCGTCGAGTTGTTCCCGGGTGTGGTGGAGCCGGAGGTTGATGCTGCTGCGCTCCGCGTAGACGTAGGCGAAGCCACCGAACTGTGAGCCCTGGCGGCGCAGCCGGAGGTAGCCGCTGTAGTCGAGCGGCGCCCCCGGCTTGGCGTTCTGACGCTTGATGCCGTGCACCTGGACGTTCTCCCACCGCGTTGCCTCGGCCAGGAAACGAACGAACAGATCGGGCGCCGGGCTGCGCCGCAGCAGCGCGCGCACTGCCTCCTGTCCCTCATCCGGCACGCCGGGAAGAGACGAGGCCGCGCTCACGGAGCGGCCCGCCAGGACCGCGGGGTTGTCTGGTGGGTTGTCCTGGACAACCCCGGCTGCTGGTTCGTCGAGTTCGCTGGTGAGACGGTTGAGGGTGGTGTTGTTTTCGTCGTTCACCTGGCTGGCCCGGGCGAGGACGGCGTCGATGTCGTCCCCGACCGGATCCGACGACACTGGCCACGCCTCGGTCTCGTCGGGCAGGGCGGGCAGGGTCTCGATGGGTGAGGTGGTGTCGCCGGCGCGGAGGCGCTCGAGTTCGTCGGTGAGCCGGCGGAGCTCATCCGTGACGCGGGCTTCGAGGTCTTCGGCCTGGCGCTGCTTCTCCTCCGCCCGCCGCAGCTCCGCCCGGGCCCGCTGCTCCTGCTCCTCGGCCCGGGCCAGCTTCCGCTCGGCATCCTCCAACGCCTCGCTCCGGGGGCGGTTGAGCAGCTGGTCGCGTTCCTTGGCGAGGTCGTTGAGCCGCCGGTCGAGCTGGTGGATCATGTTCAGCAGGACCATGACGAGCTTGTCGGAATTGTTCTTCGCCCGCTCGACCTCCGCCCGCTGCTCCAGGGTCCGGGTCAGGCGGTCGTACGTCTCGATCTGCCGGGCCTGCGCCGCGGCGAGCTCCACCGCATACCCCGCACCCGGCCCGGCCACGACGGGTGCACCCGTCGCGGTGCGGGGAGCAGGGCGCAGGGCCTGGTCGCGGAGGGTGAGGGCTTCTTCCTGGCGGCGGCCGCGCAGTTCGGGGCGGACCGTCGCTCTGATCAGCGCGGCGATGAACGGCTGTGTCGGTAGCTTCCCGGCGAGGTAGACCCCGGTCTGGGCCTTGCTCATGCTGATCTCGCTGCTCAGGACGGCGAGGGTTTTCCCGGAGTCGTCCACGTGCCGGCGCAGTGTCTCGGCGAGCTTGCGTGCCGCAGGGTTCTCCGCGCGGATCGGCCCCCACGGCCTGCCGCCGCCGGTCTTCGGTGTCATGTGAGCCCCCGCCCGTTGGGCTGCTGTGCTGTCCGGCCTGTCCTGGACAAAGAGCCCCTGGTCCGGAACTTACCTGCGTTGTCCGGCTCCTGACTCCCGGACGACCCGATCCCCCTCCACAGTCACCTCCCATCAGCCGCCGAACACCCCCGTTCCGCGGCACCACTCGGGGAGGACCCTCATGCTCGACCACCTCAACACCGCACTCGCCGCCATCGGCGCCCTGACCGCACTCGCCCAGCTCGCCCTCGACGCACACCGCGCCCGCAACAGCGACCGGAAGAACGAGGACGACCAGGAGCGGTGAGCCCTCAGGGCCAGGGGCGTGTCCGGGTGGAGGCTGGCCCGGGCACGTCCGAACGTCTTTGTTGCGGAGGGGGGCCAGCTCGCGCAGCGCGCGCCGGGAGCCTCCCGCTGGGCCGGCTCTCGATGACCCGTCCCTGTGTCCGGTGCCCGGACCGTTGCGGTGTCTGGGCTCACATGGCTGCCCTAGTTCTGGAGGATGGTGTAGAGGAGGGCGAGGACGGTGGTGGCGGTGACCATGGAGGTGCCCAGGGCGGGGTTTTTGTAGGAGAGCCGTCCGATGCTGAGCCCGGTGAGGGTGAGCAGGAGCAGGACGGTGATGAGGTGGCCGGTCATGGTGTTGCCTTCCAGGTCGGGGCCCCGCGGTGGGCGGGGTTCGGCCATTCCCGCGACTTGCCGTACGGGAAGGGCCCAACCCCAGTGCTGTGGGGGCGAGTTGGCTTTACAGTGACCGGGCTGTGGGGTGGTGGGCGACCGCGCCGCGACAACGGGTTTCGGTGCGGGGGAGCACCGGCCGGGTGGTGAGGGGGAGCACAGGTGAGCCAGCACGAGAACGGCCGGGGAGAGGACCTGCCCGCGCGCCGGCAGGCGCGTGAGGAGAGGGACCGGATCAAGGCCGCTTTCGGTGCCCGGTTGCGGGTTCTGCTGGACCTCACGGGCCTGAGTTCGCGTGAGTTCGCCGCCCGTTTCCCGGCTTACAAGGACTCCACGGTCCGCAAGTACACCCTGGGCACCAACCTGCCACCGTGGGACTTCCTGAACGACCTCCTCACCGAGGTCGCCCGCCGCACCGACGACCCCGCCGCCCCGCAGCGCCGCACGGAACTCTTCTCCGCCTACCGCACCGTCCTCATCGACACCGGCGCCACCACCCGGGGCAGCGACCAGAACTCTCTCCTGCTGCGCCTTCTGGATGGTGAGGAAGCCCTGCACCGGCTCGCCGCGGAGCTCGCGGAGGTCCGCGGACGGGAGAACCGGCTCCGCCTGGACCTCGAGGAGGAGACCCGCCGGGCGCAGACCCTGCCCGGCACAGGCATCGGGGGTCGGGAACGTCTGGGCCGGCTCCAGGAGGAGGCCCGGGTCCTGGCCGAGCACCGCGGCGAGCTCGTCCACCGCCGTGGTGTGCTGGTCACGGAGCTGGACGACTGCCGAGGGCGGTTGGCGGTGATGGAGGCGGCCGGGAGTCCGGGTGACCTGGTCCCGGCGGGAACCGGGACGGGTGCGGGAATGCACCAGACACCGTCGCCGCCCCTGCCTCCCGGACCCCCCACCAGCTTCACGGAACCGTCGTCACCGTCCGGCCGCCGCCGGCGTCCCCTGGTGCTGATCGCCGCAGCGGCGGCCGTGGTGTGCCTGGCGGGCGGCGGCGTCGCGGTCGGGATCTGGGCGGCCGGTAACGGTGACACGGACAACCGGGCCACCCCACCGATGTCGGCGACCCCCCGCACCACACCGACGCCCTCACCCGCGACGCCCTCGGCCCCGGCGACATCCGCCGCGCCTGCGCCGGCGCCGGAGCGGAGCAGCTGGTCGCTGATCGAGGACCTGGTGCCGATGGACGTCTACCCGGAGGGCACCAAGCGTTCGTTCACCGCCGGTGCCCTCACCGTCAACAACCGCGCCTACCCCGCGACCCTGTACGCGTTCGAGGCTGAGCGCACCTGGCAGCTCGGCCGCGAGTACAAGACGTTCACGGCCAGCGCCGGTGTCTCGGACGCCACGCCCTCCGGCGACGTCATCACCTTCACCGTCCAGCTCGACGACGGCGTCGCCAAAGAGTTCACGATGGCTCCCGGGGACACCGTGAAGAAGGTGTCCCTGAACATCAGCGGCGTCTTCCGGATCAAGCTCACCGTCCAGGAGTCCTTCAGCACCCAGGAGGGCTACGGAGCGTGGATCGACCCCACCATCACCAAATAGGTTCCCCCGGGAGCCCTCCCGGCCGGTGAAGCCGCGGTGGGATCGGGGCCGGCGGGAGCGTTCAGCCGGAACCCGGCCGCCAAGAGGTCGTCCACCGGGATGAGCCATCCCCGGGTCTCGTCCGAGACCGCGCCGGGCAGGTCTCCCGCCTCACGGCGGCGGCGGATCGTGGCCGGCTCACACCGCACGCGGTGGCAGCCTCCCGCTGGGTCAGCATCGGACGCTTCATGCCCCTATCCTCCCCGCCCCGGCCTGCACCGCCCGCCGCGCCGCCGGTCCGGTTGGGTGACCCCCACTCGTCACCCGGCGGTGGTGGGGCCGGTGCTGAGCGGGCGTCGCCCGGCTGGCCGGGAGACGGGCGGGGCAGCGGTGGCCCCTTCCAGGCGCTCCGCCGCGAGTACGGCACGCGGTACGGCCCCACCGGGCGGTGCCCCCTGGTCGTCGGCGGCGGGTACGGGTCCGGTGCCCAGCGGGCGGCGGGTGGTCACCCGACCATTCTCTCCCCGCGGAGGTCACCGACTTCCTTGAGAGCAAGTGCAGGGGTTGCGGGGCTTGCCCCGGCGCAGTGCAGTGTGCTGCCACACCCGTCGCACACCTCGCACGCGTGCGAGCCCTCGCACCAGTGATACGCGTGCGAGGCGGCAGAGCCGTGCTCCTGGTGGTGCTCGTCCTCACCACGCTGGTGCCCGCCCGCACCGCCTGGGGGCGGTGAAGTCGGTGTGGTGGCGCGGTCGCCCACCACCGCCCCGTCCCGTCACGGTGATGTCAGCAACCCGCCCGGCGGGGGCTTGCGGGACTAACCCCGCCCCGCCGCAGAGTGCTCCCACCAGCCCCGACCACCCGACTGTCCAGCCACCGCGAATCCGTCCCACCACCCGCCCGACACCAGATCCCCCTCCCACAACAACGGGGCTTGCGCGGCTTACCCCGCCGCAGTGCAGTGTGCTGCCACAGCCCGCGACCGAAAGTCGCCCGTCACTTTCGCGCTTTACCCCTCCATAACTAAGGCGTAGGAGCCCAGGGGCTAGCGCTCCTTGTTCTGTCGCAGTGCAGGGTGCTGCCAGCAGTCCCGACCGGCCTGCGACCCGCCCAGAGAACCACCCCCTAGTGCCTATGAGGCCCGCCGGACGGGACTTGCGCGGCTTGGCCGGCCTCACCGCATGGTGCTGCCACAGCGCCCGACCACCCCGGTTGTCCAGTCCTCGCGAATCCGTCCCGACACCCCGTCATCGGCCCCAAGGAGAGGCCCGGATCGGATTTTCGCGAGAACTGGAACGACCGGCCGACGGCGCGGACTGTAGGCCCCGCGCTCATCCGGAGCGCACCAACGAAGGAGAGATCTCATGACGACGACGATGACGACCGCACCGGCCCCGACGACCGCTCCGGCCCCGACGACCGCTCCGGCGCCCGTGGTCCCGCCCCCGCCCGCTCCGGCCCTGGTGCCGGTTGCCGCGTCGCGGCGGTCCGTGCACCTCCTGATGGCCGCAGTCGGCTGCCTCGCGGTGGCCTGCCTCCTGTACGTCCTGGTCGACCGCCCCGGCCTCCGGGGTCCTCTGGCGGACCTCGCGACGATCATCACCCCCCTGGTCGGTGCCGCCGGTCTCTTCCGGGGAGCCTCCCGGGCGAGCCAGTGACCCACCGGGCCGCAGGGCCCGGCGTGCTCCTGGTGGTCGTCGGCGTACGTCACCTCCGTGACGTACGCCGGGCCTTACGGCCCGGTGGTGGGGTAAGCCCGCAAGGGGGGGGGGGGTACCCCCCCGCCGGGGGGGGGTTGCCGCCCCGCGGGGGGCA
>NZ_JBEYKR010000184.1:0-11825 GCF_040703535.1 Streptomyces sp. NPDC007346 | reverse complement strand
GTGGCAGGTCTGGCAGGAAGTCCAGTATCGCGATCGAAGGGACGTACATGCCCATGGGTCACACGGCCACAGCACAGGCCGGCTCCGGCGGCTTGACAGCGACCGAGCACCGCCTGGCCAACGGCCTGCGTGTGGTGCTCTCCGAGGACCATCTGACCCCGGTCGCCGCGGTCTGCCTCTGGTACGACGTCGGCTCGCGCCACGAGGTCAAGGGGCGCACCGGTCTGGCTCACCTCTTCGAGCACCTGATGTTCCAGGGCTCGGGACAGGTCAAGGGGAACGGTCACTTCGAGCTCGTCCAGGGGGCCGGCGGCTCGCTCAACGGGACGACCAGCTTCGAGCGGACCAACTACTTCGAGACCATGCCCACCCACCAGGTGGAGCTGGCTCTCTGGCTGGAGGCCGACCGCATGGGCTCCCTCCTCGCCGCGCTCGACGAGGAGTCCATGGAGAACCAGCGCGACGTCGTCAAGAACGAACGGCGCCAGCGTTACGACAACGTGCCCTACGGCACCGCGTTCGAGAAGCTGACCGCCCTCGCCTACCCCGAGGGCCACCCGTACCACCACACCCCGATCGGCTCCATGGCCGACCTGGACGCGGCGACGCTGGAGGACGCCCGCGCGTTCTTCCGTACGTACTACGCGCCCAACAACGCCGTGCTCTCGATCGTCGGGGACATCGACCCCGAGCAGACCCTCGCCTGGGTCGAGAAGTACTTCGGCTCCATCCCGTCCCACGACGGCAAGCAGCCGCCGCGCGACGGCACGCTGCCCGAGATCATCGGCGAGCAGCTGCGCGAGGTGGTCCACGAGGAGGTCCCGGCGCGTGCGCTGATGGCCGCCTACCGCCTCCCGCACGACGGGACCCGCGCCTGCGACGCGGCCGACCTGGCGCTGACCGTGCTCGGCGGCGGCGAGTCCTCGCGCCTGCACAACCGCCTGGTGCGCCGCGACCGTACGGCGGTGGCGGCCGGTTTCGGGCTGCTGCGGCTGGCCGGGGCGCCCTCGCTGGGCTGGCTGGACGTGAAGACCTCCGGCGGTGTCGAGGTGGAGACGATCGAGGCCGCGGTCGACGAGGAGCTGGCCCGGTTCGCCGCCGAGGGACCCACCCCGGAGGAGATGGAGCGGGCCCAGGCCCAGTTGGAGCGCGAGTGGCTGGACCGCCTGGGGACGGTCGCGGGCCGCGCCGACGAACTGTGCCGCTACGCGGTCCTGTTCGGCGACCCGCAGCTCGCCCTGAGCGCCGTGGGGCGCGTCCTGGACATCACCGCGCAGGAGGTGCGTGAGGCGGCACAGGCGGCCCTGCGCCCCGACAACCGGGCGGTGCTGGTCTACGAGCCCGTCGAGCCGGCCGAGGACGCCGACGAGGCCACCGACGTGCCCGAGGGGGCGGACAAGTGAGCGACGCCGCCGTGACTGGAGTAGCCATGGAGTACCACCCGCAGCCGACCCCGGGCACCGCCCGGCCGTGGGCGTTCCCCGCGCCCGAGCGCGGCTCCCTGCCCAACGGGCTGACCGTGCTGCGCTGCCACCGCCCCGGCCAGCAGGTCGTCGCCGTGGAGATCTTCCTGGACGCGCCGCTGGACGCCGAGCCCGAGGGCCTGGACGGCGTGGCCACGATCATGTCGCGCGCGCTCTCCGAGGGCACCGACAAGCACAGCGCGGAGGAGTTCGCCGCCGAGCTGGAGCGGTGCGGCGCCACCCTGGACGCGCACGCCGACCACCCCGGCGTCCGGGTCTCCCTGGAGGTCCCGGCCTCCCGCCTGGCCAAGGCGCTCGGCCTGGTCGCCGAGGCCCTGCGCGCCCCGGCCTTCGCCGAGAGCGAGATCGAGCGGCTCGTCGGCAACC
Source organism: Streptomyces sp. NPDC007346 (assembly GCF_040703535.1). Lineage (NCBI taxonomy): Bacteria > Bacillati > Actinomycetota > Actinomycetes > Kitasatosporales > Streptomycetaceae > Streptomyces > Streptomyces sp. NPDC007346. The sequence goes on along the minus strand of NZ_JBEYKR010000184.1, from coordinate 9,975 downwards.
GCCTGGACGAGATCCCGCACGAGCAGGCCAACCCCTCCCGGCGCGCCGCCAAGCAGCTCTCCAAGGAGCTCTTCCCGGCCACCGCCCGGATGTCGCGCCCGCGTCTGGGCACCGAGGAGACCGTGCGGCGGATCGACGCCGCCGCCGTGCGGGCCTTCTTCGACGCCCACATCCGCCCGGCCACCGCGACGGCCGTGATCGTCGGCGACCTCACAGGCATCGACCTGGACGCCCTGCTCGCCGACACCCTCGGCGACTGGTCGGGCGACGCGGGCCAATCCCGCCCGGTCCCGCCGATCACCGCCGACGACACCGGCCGGGTGGTCATCGTGGACCGGCCCGGCGCGGTCCAGACCCAGCTGCTCATCGGCCGCATCGGCGCCGACCGGCACGAGCGCGTATGGCCCGCGCAGGTGCTCGGCACGTACTGCCTGGGCGGCACGCTCACCTCCCGGCTGGACCGGGTGCTGCGCGAGGAGAAGGGCTACACCTACGGCGTACGGGCCTTCGCCCAGGTCATGCGCTCGACCGGCCCCGACTCCGGCGGCGCGGCGATGCTCGCCATCAGCGGTTCGGTGGACACCGAGTCCACCGGACCGGCGCTGGAGGACCTCTGGAAGGTCCTGCGGACGCTGGCGGCCGAAGGGCTGACCGACGCCGAGCGCGAGACGGCCGTGCAGAACCTGGTGGGCGTCGCCCCGCTGAAGTTCGAGACGGCGGCCTCGGTCGCGAGCACACTGGCCGACCAGGTCGAGCAGAACCTGCCCGACGACTACCAGGCCCAGCTGTACGCCCGCCTCGCCGAGACGGGCACCGTGGAGGCGACCGCGGCCGTGGTCAACGCCTTCCCGGTGGACCGGCTGGTCACGGTCCTGGTGGGGGACGCGGGGCAGATCGCGGAGCCGGTGAAGGCGCTCGGCATCGGAGAGGTGACCGTCGTCAGCGGCTGACGCGCCGTCGGCACACGCGGACACCTCGGCACACCGGGACACCTCGGCATACCGAGGCAAAGGACCCTGGCGGACAACTGCCCGCCAGGGTCCTCCCCTTTTGTCCACTTGATCCCCACCTCACCGTCTTGGTGGTTTAACTCCCTTTCCGTCCTGTGGGATGCGCGACATATCGCCCTGTCCGTTTGGTGATGGGAAGTCGCCCCGCCTAGCGTCGGCCCGGCTGTCCGTCACCCGTATGCCGCGTCCGCGGCGCCGGGCAGCCATCGCCGAGTCCCCGTCAGGCGCGAGCCTGGGGAGCCGGGGACCCACGCAGTCCCTGGGGTGAATCGGAGACCCGTGCCGTCAACCGGCGCGGGAACCCGTAGGAGACCTTCCTGCTCCGAACCCGTCAGCTAACCCGGTAGGCGAGAAGGAAGGAAAGGATCAGCCCCTCCATGGCGTTCACCCGTGCCACCGGGAAGCACCGTGCCCCCAGCCGCCTGACGCGCCGCCGTGCCCAGGCCGCCGGCGTCGCGGCCCTGGCCACCACCGGAGTCCTCGGCTCCCTGGCCTCCCCGGCCGTCGCAGCGGAGGCCGAGGCCCCCCAGGCCGCCGAGACCGCGCTCACCCAGGCCATCACCCTCGACGCCACGCTCGCCGAGCAGATCGAGGCCCAGGCCCGGGTGCAGCACCAGCAGGCCGAAGCCGTCGCGAAGGCGAAGGCGAAGGCGGCCGCCGAGGCCAAGGCCAGGGCCGCGAAGGCCAAGGCCAAGGCCAAGGCGGAGGCGGAGGCCCGGCGCAAGGCCGAGGCCCGCGCCGAGGAGGTCCGCGAGGAGAAGGCCAGGGCCGCCCGCGCCGCCGAGCGCGCCCGCCTGAACGCCTTCCACCTCCCGGTCGCCGGCTCGTACGTCTCCACCGGCTACAAGTCGAGCGGTGCGCTCTGGTCCTCCGGCAGCCACTCCGGCGTGGACTTCCACGCAGCCTCCGGCAGCTCCGTCGTCGCGGTCGGCGCCGGTACGGTCGTCGAGGCCGGCTGGGGCGGCGCGTACGGCAACAACATCGTGCTCCGGATGACGGACGGCACGTACACCCAGTACGGCCACCTCTCCTCGATCGCCGTCTCCGTCGGCCAGAGCGTCACCTCCGGCCAGCGGATCGGCCTCTCCGGCTCCACCGGCAACTCCACCGGCCCGCACCTCCACTTCGAGGCCCGGACCACCCCGGCGTACGGCTCGGACCTGGACCCGGTCGCCTATCTGCGCTCGCACGGCCTGAACGTCTGACCCGGCCTCGCGCCCCTCGCCACCCGAAGGCCCCGGTTTCCCGCCGGGGCCTTCGGCGATGCGCCGGAAAACCCCCGTACCGGGCCTCTTCGCCTCCGCCCCGGCCAGAAGATATCCATCAATTCCGGCCTGCCGTCGGAAAGGGCGGCGGATTGCAATAGAGTCACGGAACAGGCGTCGGCCGGCCGCGTTTCGCGGGGATTGAGGCGGAGGTTCGGACATGCGCATTCCCGCGCATTCGGTATGCACGGCAATCCGTGACGACATCGTCTCCGGTGTCTACGAGCGCGGCAGCCGCCTCACCGAGGAGCTGCTGGCGCGGCGGTACGGGGTCTCCCGCGTCCCGGTGCGCGAGGCGCTGCGCACCCTGGAGTCCGAGGGGTTCGTCGTCACCCGCAGGCACGCCGGGGCCTGTGTCGCCGAGCCCACCGAGCAGGAGGCCGCCGACCTGCTGGAGGTGCGGATGCTCCTGGAGCCGCTCGGCGCGGCACGGGCGGCCCAGCGCCGCACGGAGGCCCACCTCAAGGTGTTGCGCGGCCTGGTCAGGCTGGGCCAGGAGCGGGCTCGCCGGGGCGAGGGGGAGGATCTGCGGTCGCTGGGCGGCTGGTTCCACGAGACCCTCGCCCAGGCCTCCGGCAGCCCCGGCCTCATCGCCCTGCTCACCCAGCTCAGGTACAAGGCCGCCTGGATGTACGCCGTCGAGCAGCCGGCCCGGCCGGTCGACTCCTGGGCCGAGCACGGGGCCATCGTGGACGCGGTGGCGCGCGGCGACGCGGAGCGGGCCAGGGCGCTGACCGCCCACCACGCGGAGCGGACCGCCGGGGCCCACCGGCTGCGCCGCCCCGCCCGGCGCGAGGCGCCGCAGCGCCGGGTGAGTTCTTCGCAACATGGCGTAAACATCACGGGTGTCCGCCATTAACAAGGACGCCGTATAAAAAGGGAAGCAATTGCCGATGGCTTTGTTCGCGCTGCCCGGACAATTACTGAGTGCCCGATGTTCCGGCGTCCGGAACAACGAAAGAGCCGTGATTCCCCCGGCCAGGGGAACCACGGCTCACGTCCGTCGCCGTTGTACGGTCTCGGGCTCGTCAGACGGTCTCGGGAAGCTCTTCGAGTCCCTCGGCGACCAGCTTCGCCAGACGGTCCAGGGCGGCCTCGGCGTTGTCCGCGTCGGAGGCGAGCACGATCTCCTCGCCGCCCTGCGCGCCCAGGCCCAGCACCGCGAGCATCGAGGCGGCGTTGACCGGGTTGCCGTCGGCCTTGGCGATCGTCACCGGGACGCCGGAGGCCGTGGCGGCACGGACGAAGATGGAAGCGGGGCGGGCGTGCAGGCCCTCGGCCCAACCGACGTTTACGCGGCGCTCAGCCATGGTTCTGCCCTTCACATATCAACGGTTGTCTAGACCAGTCTCTCATGCGGTGCGCAATGCTGTGCCCGGCCTTCCCTCCGGCCGGCCTCGTCCGGGTCGTCCTCAGACTGCCCCGGCACCGACCCCTCCGCTACCGGGACGGCGGCCGTAGGCTGGGCCCATGGAGCCCACGCCGGAGCTGAGTCCGCATCACGCGTACCCCGACCACTGGGAAGCGGACGTGGTGCTGCGCGATGGTGGCACCGCGCGCATCAGGCCGATCACCACGGACGACGCCGAGCGGCTGGTCAGCTTCTACGAGCAGGTCTCCGACGAGTCGAAGTACTACCGGTTCTTCGCGCCGTACCCCCGCCTCTCCGACCGGGACGTGCACCGCTTCACCCATCACGACTACGTCGACCGGGTGGGGCTGGCCGTCACGATCGGCGGCGAGTTCATCGGGACCGTACGCTACGACCGCATCGACGGACAGGGCAGGCCCGCCTCCGCCCCCGCCGACGAGGCCGAGGTCGCCTTCCTCGTCCAGGACGCCCACCAGGGCCGCGGCGTCGCCTCGGCGCTGCTCGAACACATCGCCGCCGTCGCCCGCGAGCGCGGTATCCGGCGCTTCGCCGCCGAGGTGCTCCCCGCCAACAACAAAATGATCAAGGTGTTCCGGCACGCGGGCTACACCCAGCAGCGCAGCTTCGAGGACGGCTCCGTCCACCTCACGCTCGACCTCGAACCCACGGAGAAGTCCCTCGCCGTGCAGCGCGGCCGTGAGCAGCGCGCCGAGGCCCGCTCGGTCCAGCGCCTCCTGGCCCCCGGCTCCGTCGCGGTGATCGGCACCGGCCGCACGCCCGGGGGAGTGGGCCGCACGGTCCTGCGCAACCTCCTCGGCGCCGGCTTCACGGGCCGTACCTACGCCGTGAACCGCGCCTTCGACGAGGGCCTCGCAACCCTGGACGGGGTCCCCGCCCACCGCTCGCTCGGCGAGATCGACGAGCGGATCGACCTCGCCGTCATCGCGGTCCCCGCCCACCGGGTCCCCGAGGCCGTCGCCGACTGCGGCGAGCACGGGGTCCAGGGCCTGGTCGTCCTCTCCGCCGGCTACGCCGAGCGGGGCTCCGCCGGCCGCGAGCTCCAGCGCGAACTGGTCCGCCAGGCCCGCTCGTACGGCATGCGGATCATCGGCCCCAACGCCTTCGGCATCATCAACACCGCCGAGTCCGTCCGGCTGAACGCCTCCCTCGCCCCCGAGTCGCCCGCCCGTGGCCGGATCGGCCTGTTCACCCAGTCCGGCGCGATCGGCATCGCCCTCCTCTCCGGCCTCCACCGGCGCGGCGCCGGCCTGTCCTCGTTCATCTCGGCGGGCAACCGGGCCGACGTCTCCGGCAACGACTTCCTCCAGTTCTCGTTCGAGGACCCGGACACCGACGTCGCCCTCCTCTACCTCGAGTCGCTCGGCAACCCCCGCAAGTTCACCCGCCTCGCCCGCCGCACCGCCGCCGTGAAGCCCGTCGTCGTGGTCAAGGGCGCCCGGCACAGCGGCACCAACCCGCCCGGCCACGCCGTCCCGGTCAGCCGCATCCCCGACGCCACCGTCTCCGCCCTGATGCGGCAGGCGGGCGTCATCCGGGTCGACACGGTGACCGAGATGGTCGACGCCGGGCTGCTCCTGGCCGACCAGCCGCTCCCGGCCGGCCCCCGGGTCGCCATCCTCGGCAACTCCGAGTCCCTCGGCCTCCTCACGTACGACGCCTGCCTGGCCGAGGGGCTCCGCCCGCGCCCGCCGCGCGACCTCACCACGGCCGCCTCCCCGCAGGACTTCCGGGACGCGCTGGCCGAGGCGCTCGCCGACGGGACCTGCGACGCCGTGATCGTCACCGCCATCCCGTGGGTGGGGGAGGACGGCGAGGCCGAGACCGGCGACGGCGAGGTGCTGGCCGCCGCCCTGCGCGGAGCCGCGGCCGGCGGACCGGCCAAGCCCGTCGCCGTCGTCCACGTGGAGATCGGCGGCCTCGCGGAGGCCCTGGCCGCCGCCAGCAGCACCGCCGCACCCCACACCCGGCCCACCACGCTCGCCGGCCGGCCCCCCGGCCCGCCGGGAGCGCAGACGAGCCCCGGGGCGGCCGGGACGGCGAGCGCGGCGCCCCCGGCGGACCGGCCCACGGAGCCCGAGGACCGGTCCCCCGGCCGCATCCCCGCCTACCCGGCCGCCGAACGTGCCGTACGGGCGATGGCGGAGGCCGTGAAGTACGCCCAGTGGCGGCGCCAGGCGGCCACCCCCGGCAAGGTGCCCGAGTTCCTCGACGAGACCACCGACGAGCCCGGCACCGCCGCCCTGATCGACACCCTGCTCGGCGCCGCCCCCGACCCCCGCGGCCGCGCCCTCACCCACGACGAGGCCCGCGAGCTGCTCGGCCGCTACGGCATCCCCGTACGCCCCACGCTCCCGGCCCCCGACCCCGAGGCGGCCGTGGCCGCGGCCGCCCGCCTCGGCTACCCGGTGGCGCTGAAGACCACCGCACCCCACCTGCGCCACCGCGCCGACCTCGGCGGCGTACGGCTCGACCTCGCGGACGAGGGCGCCCTGCGCCGGGCGTACGGGGAGTTCACCGAGCTCCTCGGCAAGCCCGCCGAGCTCCTCCCGGTCGTCCAGTCCATGGCCCCGCGCGGCGTGGACACGGTCGTACGGGCGTCCATCGACGCCGCCGCCGGGGCCATCCTCTCCTTCGGCCTGGCGGGCGCCCCCTCCGAGCTGCTCGGCGACACCGCGCACCGGCTGGTTCCGGCCACCGACCGTGACGCGGCCGAGCTGATCCGGTCGATCAAGGCGGCCCCGGTCCTCTTCGGCTGGCGCGGCTCGGCGCCCGTCGACACCCCGGCCCTGGAGGAGCTGCTGCTGCGGCTGTCCCGGCTGGTCGACGACCACCCCGAAGTGGTCTCGGTGGCGCTGGAACCGGTGGTCGTGGCCCCCCAGGGGCTGACCGTGCTCGGCGCCGGGGTCCGCCTGGCCCCGCCGCCCCCGCGCGGCGACCTCGGCCCCCGCCGCCTCCCGAACTACTGACCCGCCCCTCCCGGGCCGCCGGGGCGTCCCGGGCAGTCACCGGCCCCCCGTAGGATGGTGCACATGGCAAAGACCGGTACGACGACCCAGGGGCTGCGCGCGGCGATCGAGCGCAGCGGCTACTACCCGGCCCTCGTGGCCGAGGCGGTCGAGGCCGCCGTCGGCGGGGAGCCGGTCGCCTCGTACCTGGTCCACCAGGAGACCACCTTCGACTCCAACGAGGTCCGCCGCCACGCCACGGTCCTCGTCCTGACCGAGCACCGGTTCATCGTCAGCCACACCGACGAGCAGGCTGCCGACACCAGCTCCCCGACGCCGTACGCCACCACCTCCACCGAGTCGGTCAAGCTCGACCGGATCTCCTCCGTCGTGGTCAGCCGGGTGGTGGCCAACCCGGAGAAGTACGTCCCGGGCACCCTGCCCCGCGAGGTCGTCCTCACCATCGGCTGGGGCGCGGTCTCCCGGATCGACCTGGAGCCCGCCGCCTGCGGCGACCCCAACTGCGAGGCCGACCACGGCTACACGGGCAGCTCCACCGCCGACGACCTGAGCCTGCGCGTCAGCGAGGCCGGTGACGGCCCGGACGCCGTCCGCCAGACCCTCGCCTTCGCCCAGTCGCTCTCCGAGGCCACGGCCGCCACCGCGGCGACCGGCCGGTGATGGCCCCGTCCGCCTGGCAGGACCCGGTCCCGCTCGCCCTCGACACCGCGCCCGTCCCCGCGTACGGCAGCGGCTCGCTGGCCGACCTGCTGCCGACGCTCGCGGCCGGCCAGGGGGTGGCGGGCTTCACCGCCGCCATCCCGGAGCTGGAGCCCGCCGACCGCAACTGCGTCTTCCTGATCGACGGCCTGGGCTGGGAGCAGATCAAGGCGCACCCCGACGAGGCCCCCTTCCTGCACTCCCTGCTGCCCACCTCGCGCGGGGGCACCGGCCGCCCCATCACCTCCGGCTTCCCCGCCACCACCGCGACCTCGCTCGCCTCGGTCGGTACGGGCCTGCCGCCCGGCGAGCACGGCCTGCCCGGCTACACCGTGCGCAACCCGGAGACCGGCGCGCTGATGAACCAGCTCCGCTGGAAGCCGTTCACCGCGCCGAAGGTCTGGCAGCCCTACCCCACGGTCTTCCAGCTCGCCGACGCGGCGGGCGTGCGGACCGCGCAGGTCTCGTCCCCGGACTTCGAGCGGACCCCGCTCACCAAGGTCGCGCTCAGCGGCGGCTCCTTCCTCGGCCGGCTCTCCGGCGAGGACCGGATGGACGTCGCCGCCCAGCGGCTCGCCGCCGGTGACCGCTCGCTCGTCTACACGTACTACAGCGAGGTCGACGGCAAGGGCCACCGCTTCGGCGTCGACTCCGACGCCTGGCGCGGCCAGTTGATGTACGTCGACGGGCTGGCGCAGCGCCTCGCCGAGCAGCTTCCGCCGCGCTCGGCGCTCTACATCACCGCCGACCACGGCATGATCGACATTCCCTTCGACGAGCAGTCCCGGATCGACTTCGACGAGGACTGGGAGCTGCGCGCGGGCGTCGCCCTGCTCGGCGGCGAGGGCCGCGCCCGCCACGTCTACGCGGTGCCCGGCGCCCAGGGGGACGTCCTGGCCGTCTGGCGTGAGGTGCTCGGCGAGCAGTTCTGGGTGGCGAGCCGGGAGGAGGCCATCGCGGCGGGCTGGTTCGGGCCCACGATCGACGAGCGGGTGTACGGCCGGATCGGCGATGTGGTCGCCGCCGCCCACGACGAGGTCGTCATCACCGCCTCGGTCAACGAGCCGCACGAGTCGGCGATGGTCGGCATGCACGGCTCCCTGACCCCCGTCGAACAGCTCGTCCCGCTGCTCGAAGTACGCTCGTAACCGCGTTCTCCCCTGTGACCGTCCCCGTGAAAGGTGCTCGACCCCTCATGCCCGAGCTGGTGTTCTTCTCCGGAACCATGGACTGCGGAAAGAGCACGCTGGCCCTGCAGATCGGTCACAACCGTTCCGCGCGCGGCCTCCAGGGCGTGATCTTCACCCGCGACGACCGGGCGGGCGAGGGCAAGCTCTCCTCCCGGCTCGGCCTGGTGACGGACGCCGTCGAGGCCGACGAGGGCATGGACGTGTACGCGCACATCGTCGACCGGGTCAGCCGGGGCGGCCGGGTCGACTACGTGATCGTGGACGAGGCGCAGTTCCTCGCCCCGGTCCAGATCGACCAACTGGCCCGCGTCGTCGACGACCTGGGCCTGGACGTCTTCGCCTTCGGCATCACCACGGACTTCCGCACCAAGCTCTTCCCCGGCTCCCAGCGGCTGATCGAGCTGGCCGACCGGATAGAGGCCCTCCAGGTCGAGGCGCTCTGCTGGTGCGGGGCCCGCGCCACGCACAACGCCCGCACGGTCGACGGCGACATGGTCGTCGAGGGCGCCCAGGTCGTCGTCGGCGACGTCAACCGGCAGGCGGGCGAGGTCGGTTACGAGGTGCTGTGCCGGCGCCACCACCGCCGCCGGCTGACCGCGGAGACGGCCCGCGCCGGAGCCCTCTCCCCGGACGTGCTGCCCGTGGCTTCGGCTTGAGGCGAGGCCCCTCGACGGGCCTTCTCGGGGCGCTCCGCCGCGTACGACAGGTCAGTGACGAGCGCCGTCGCGTTCGAACACGATGTTCCCGTCGAGGATGGTGAGGTCGACGGGAAGGTCCGGGATGTCGTGCGGGTCGGTGGCGCGCAGGTCGCCGCCGAGGACGCACAGGTCGGCGACCTTGCCCGGCTCGAGGGTGCCCTTCCAGGACTCGGCGAAGTCCTGCCGGGCGGGGTTGGCCGTGTAGGCGCGCAGCGCCGTCTCCAGCGTGACGCACTGGTCGGGGCCGCTCACCCGGCCGGTGGCCTTGGACTCGCGCAGCAGCATGGCGGCGACGCCCCGGCGCCAGTCGGGGGCGGTGATCGGGGCGTCGGAGCCGACGCAGACGGCGATCCCCGCCTCCGCAGCGGAACGTACCGGCCACTGGTAGTCCGACCGTTCGCTGCCCACCACGTCGTCCATCAGGTCCGCGATGGTCCACTTGATGGCCGGGTTCATGTTGACGCCGTATCCGTGCGCGGCGAGCCTGGCCAGGCTCTGCTCGGAGGCGAAGTCGCCGTGGATGATGTAGTGCCGGGCGTCCGGGCGCGGATCGGCCCGGTGGGCGGCAACGAAGGCGTCCACCACGGCGTCGATGGCCCGGTCGCCGGTCACATGGACGCCCAGCTGGTATCCGGCCGTGTGGGCGACGCGTATCATCTCGGCGAGTTCGGCCTGCTTCAGACCGGCGTCGGCGCCGTGCACGCAGAGCCCTCCGTGGCCGCCGCCCGGGTAGGGGTCGTGCATCCAGGCGGTC
>NZ_JBEYKR010000183.1:0-11894 GCF_040703535.1 Streptomyces sp. NPDC007346 | reverse complement strand
GTCGGCGTCGACGGAGACGCCGACGAGGCGTCCGGGCAGGGAGCGGGCGAACTTCTCGCGGACGGCCATGAAGCCGGCGTGCGGGCCGCCGAAGCCCATCGGGACGCCGAAGCGCTGGGTGGTGCCCACCGCGATGTCCGCGCCGAGGGCGCCCGGCGAGGTGAGCAGGGTCAGGGCCAGCAGGTCGGCGGCGACGGTGACGACGGCGCCGAGCTCGTGGGCCTGCTCGATGACGGGCTCGATGGCGCGCACGGCACCGGAGGCGCCCGGGTACTGGAGCAGGACGCCGAAGACGCCGCGCTCGGCGATCTCGGCGGGGATGCCGTCGCCGAGGTCGGCGACGACGACCTCGACGCCGGTCGGCTCGGCGCGGGTCTCGATCACCGCGACGGTCTGCGGCAGGGTGTCGGCGTCGACCAGGAAGACGCCCTTCTTGACCTTGCCGACGCGCCGGGCGAGCGCCATGGCCTCGGCGGCGGCGGTGCCCTCGTCGAGCAGGGAGGCGCCGGAGGTGGGCAGCCCGGTCAGCTCGGCGACCATCGTCTGGAAGTTGAGCAGGGCCTCCAGGCGGCCCTGGGAGATCTCCGGCTGGTACGGCGTGTAGGCCGTGTACCAGGCGGGGTTCTCCATGACGTTGCGCAGGATGACGGGCGGAGTGAAGGTGCCGTAGTAGCCGAGGCCGATCATCGGGGCGAGGACCTTGTTGCGGTCGGCCAGCGACCGCAGCTCGGCCAGCACCTCCGCCTCGGTGCGCGCCGAGGGAAGGTTCAGGGCCTCCGCACTCTTGATCACGTCGGGCACCGCGGCGGCGGTCAGCTCGTCGAGGGAGCCGTAGCCGACCTGGGCGAGCATCTTCGCCTGGGCTTCGGCGTCGGGCCCTATGTGGCGCTGCTCGAACGGAATGCCCTGCTCCAGCTGGGAGAGCGGAGTGCGACGGGGGGTCATGGTGGAGGCCTCCTGGTCTGTCACGACCTGCGAGGGGCACCACGGCGTGGGTGCCCGAACGGCCTCCCCCTCTGTCATCTCAACCTGAGAGCTTCACCGGCCCGCCCGGAGGCGTGCCGACTTTCACCGTCGGTGAGGGTGGAGCCCGCCCCGGCATGCGCCGCACGAGCCCGCCCTGCTTTCCAGAGTGACCTCGTCCGTGCGGTACGGGGGCCTGAGAGATTCCGGGGAGGATTTGCTCCTTCGGCGCCTCCGGATTCTGCACCGGAGGACTCTCCCGCACGGGGTCAGCAGCCATCTGCCAGCCTACCAGCGGCCATCCCCGCGGAGGCCTCGAGTGGCCGACACCACGGATCTGCACTTGTCTGGTGCTGGTGGAACGACAGGGGACCACCCCGACGTGACAGGGCCCCCTCGAGCAGTGGCGACCAGTGGGAGGCACCGTGCAGACCGATATCGATCCGCGCCGCCTGATCGGCCGCAAGGCGTTCGATCGCGAGGGCGCCAAGATCGGAACGGTGGATGAGGTCTATCTCGACGACGCGACCGGTGTGCCCGAGTGGGCGGCCGTCCGCACCGGCCTGTTCAGCAGGGACGCCTTCGTCCCGCTGGAGCCCAGCGAGTTCGTCGAGGACACGCTGCGGGTCCCCTTCGACCGCGCGTTGATCAAGGGCGCCCCGGACTTCGGCGTCGGCCGGCACCTCTCCCCCGAGCAGGAACTCCAGCTCTACCGCCATTACGGTCTGGACTCCCCGCCCGCGGCGGAGAGCGGCCCCGACCGCGACTTCGGCAGACTGGCGGGCCAGGAGGAGTAGTCGACCGGGTCGCGGACCAGGGGCAGCGGATCGGCCGGGCTCAGCTCCGGGTCGTCGACGCGGAACGTGACGACCCGGCCGACCGGCCCTCCGGGCTCCTCGAACCGGACCGTCACCCGGCCCACCCCGCTCCCCTGCACCCAGCCGTGCCCGTGCACCGCGTGGCGTACGTCGTGGCCGGCGGGCCAGCGCCGGGCGGCAAGCTGCTCGGCGCTCTCCCGGTCGGGCTCCTCGTCCACCGGTCCCCCGCCCTGCGCGCCCTCCGCGACCGGTTTCTCGGGCACCGTCGAGCGCGCCGCCAGCTCCCGGGCGTCGGCGGCCTGCGCGAAGAGGTCCTCCTGCGTGAAGTCCGCGAGCCCCGTGACACCCACGCCCAGGAGCCGTACGCCCCCGGTGGTGTCGACGGCCTCCAAGAGCCTCGCGGCCGCCTCACGGACCACTGTGGGGTCGTCCGTGGGGCCTCTGAGGGTCTCGGAGCGGGTCAGGGTGGAGAAGTCGTAGCGGCGCACCTTCAGCACCACCGTGCGCCCCGACCGGTCGGCCGAGCGCAGCCGCTCCACGCACCGCACGGCCAGCCGCTCCACCTCGGCGCGCACCCGCACCCGGTCGTGCAGGTCCACGTCGAAGGTGTCCTCGACCGATACGGACTTGGCGTCCCGCTCGGCGACCACCGGCCGGTCGTCCAGCCCGAGCGCCATCCGGTGCAGCCCGTGGCCGTGGGCCTTGCCGACCAGCCGTACGAGCTCGGCCTCGCCCGCCTCCGCGAGGTCGTGGACGGTGGTCATGCCGGCGCGCCGGAGGTGGTCACCGGTGGCGGGGCCGACGCCGGGCAGCGTCCGTACGGGCATGGGGGCCAGCAGCTCGCGCTCGGTACCCGGCTCCATGAGCACCAGGCCGTCCGGCTTGGCCTGCTCGGAGGCGATCTTGGCGAGCATCTTCGAACCGGCGAGACCGACCGACCCGCTCAGCCCGGTCACCTCCCGGATGGCCGTACGCAGCCGCTCCCCCGTCGCCCTGGCCGACGCCGAGTCGTCCGCCGTCCCGCCCGCCTCCAGATCGACGAAGGCCTCGTCCAGGCTCAGCGGCTCCACCAGCGGCGAGAGCCGCCCCAGGAGCTCCATCACCTGCTCGCTCACCGACCGGTACAGCGAGAAGCGGGGCACCAGGTAGGCGGCGTTCGGCGCGAGGCGTCTGGCCTGGGCCGTCGGCATCGCCGAGTGCACGCCCAGGAGCCGTGCCTCGTACGAGGCGGTGGCGACCACGCCGCGGGGGCCGAGGCCCCCGACCACGACCGCCTTCCCGCGCAGGCTGGGCTTGGCCGCCTGCTCCGCCGAGGCGTAGAAGGCGTCCATGTCCAGGTGGAGGATGGTCGGCGCGGGTCTCACACCCCCGATGCTGCCTCACGCCACTGACAACGGGATGGTTCCGGCACTCCGTGGAGTGCCGGAACCATCCCGTTTTCGCCTTGTCCGGTGCGCTCAGCCGCTCATCCGGCGCGGTTGCGGCGCCGGGCCAGCTCGTCGGCCGGGTTGTTGCCGATGAGGGTCTCACCGGTGTCGACCCGCTCGCCGTGGAGCTGGGAGAGCGCCGCGTCCACGTCGCGCCAGACGACCCCCACGGCGATTCCGAAGACTCCCTGGCCGCCCTGGAGGAGGCTGACGACCTCGTCGGGCGAGGAGCACTCGTAGACCGTCGCCCCGTCGCTCATGAGAGTCATGCGCTCCAGGTCCTGGAACCCCCGGGCCCGCAGGTGCTGGACCGTGGTGCGGATGTTCTGCAGAGCCACCCCGGTGTCCAGGAACCGTTTGACGATCTTGAGGAGGACCACGTCCCGGAAACTGTAGAGACGCTGGGTCCCCGACCCGTAGGCCGGCCGCACGCTCGGCTCGACCAGCCCCGTGCGCGCCCAGTAGTCCAGCTGGCGGTAGGTGATGCCCGCCGCCGCGCACGCCGTCGGTCCGCGATATCCGATATCGCTCGCCGCTGCCACGCCGTCCGCTGCCACCGCCGCCGGCGCAGCCGGCTGCCTGATGGCGTGGTCGGCTCCACTGCCGTGCTGCGGATACGGCCCACCCGCCGCCGTACCGTCGCCGCTGCTTCTCACGCCGACCTCCGTCCTTGACCTGCCCACTCGAAGGTAGGCAGTCACTGGGGGTGCGTCAACGATCGCCACACTCGGCACGCCGAGTGATAATCACCCTGAGGGTGGTTTCCCGTGTCTCGCTTCCGGGAAAGGCTTTTCGGATGCGCTGACGACACCCCTGCGGGACGGTCACTGACTGTTGGTACCGAAGTCCTCCGGTGAGATCTGGTCGAGGAATTCGCGGAACTTCTCCACCTCGTCCTCCTGCTCGTCGGGGATCGCGATGCCCGCATCGTCCAGCACGCCGTCACTGCCGTAGATCGGCGTTCCGGTCCGCAGGGCGAGCGCTATGGCGTCGGACGGCCGGGCGCTCACCTCGACCCCGCTGGCGAAGACGAGCTCCGCGTAGAAGACCCCTTCGCGAAGGTCCGTGATCCGGACCTCGGTGAGCTCCTGGCCCACGGCCTCGAGCACATCCTTGAACAGGTCATGGGTCAGCGGCCTGGCCGGAGCCATGCCCTGCTGGGCGAAGGCAATGGCGGTCGCCTCCCCAGGACCGATCCAAATGGGGAGGTACCGGTCGCCTCCCACTTCACGCAGGAGAACGATCGGTTGGTTGGAGGGCATTTCCACCCGGACACCGACAACGTCGAGCTCGTTCACACAGCAACCCTAGGACGTGCTCGCCATGTTTGGGTAGTCGGGCTCCCCCGAGCTCAGTGCAGACGGCTGCGCAGAGCGGTCTGGACGAGCGCGGCGTGCAGCCGTACGGAGAGCTCGGCCAGCTCGTTCGCCGTGGCCTCGGCATGGGCCCTGGTCTGCGGATTGCGGTGCAGACGCAGCGGCGCGACCAGCTGCTCGACCAGTCCCGCCTCACGGTCCGCGGAGGCGCGCATGGCGCGCAGATGGCGTGGTTCCAGGCCGAAGCGGCCCAGCTCCGCCACCAGCTTGGCCACGGTCACCATCTCGGCGTCGTAGCCGCCCCCGGGAGCCGCGACGATGAGCCCGTAGGACTCCCACTCCTCCAGCTGCTCCTCGTCGACCTGGGCGGCCGCCAGGAGCTCGGCCCGCCCGACCCGCGCGGCGGTCGCCGTGCCGGGACCGGAATCCCACACCCCGTCCCCGAGGTCGCGCTGGGCCCCCGGTGAGGGCAGCACGGGCTGCTCGCCCCGGGCCAGGGCGTCCAGGTGCTCGCGGATCACCTTGAGCGGCAGGTAGTGGTCCCGCTGCATGCAGAGCACCTGCGCGAGGCGCTCCACATCGCCGGGAGCGAACTTCCGGTACCCGGACGGAGTCCGCTGCGGCTCGACGAGCCCCTCGGCCTCCAGAAAGCGGATCTTGGAGATCGTGACTTCCGGGAACTCTTCGCGCAGTTGGGTGAGCACCGTTCCGATGCTCACCCAGCGCGCGTCCGCGGTGGCGGCGCCGTCACCGGCACCGCCTGTCGGTGTTCGCAGCATGGGCCTTCCTGGGGTCCCCCCGGACGGACTCCGGGGGCTGGTCACACGCCCCGCGGGCTCGCGTAGAAGACCAGGCGGTACTTCCCGATCTGGACTTCGTCGCCGTTGGACAGCAGGACCGAATCGATGCGCTCACGGTTGACATAGGTGCCGTTGAGGCTGCCGACGTCACCCACGGTGAAGCTACCGTCCGGACCCCTGCGGAACTCCACATGACGCCGCGACACGGTCACGTCGTCGAGGAAGATGTCGCTCTGCGGGTGACGGCCGGCGGTCGTCAGGTCACTGTCCAGCAGGAAACGGCTGCCGGAGTTCGGGCCACGGCGCACGACCAGCAGCGCCGAGCCTCCGGGCAGCGCGTCGACGGCGGCCTGGGCCTCCGGGGAGAGCGAGGGCAGGGCCGTCTGGCCCGTCGCCTCGGCCTCGTACGCCTCAAGACCGGAGATGGAGATGGTGGACGTGGTCTCCGAGGCACGCTCGGGAACACCGCCCCGCAGCGGCGCGCCGCAGTTGGAGCAGAATCGGCTGGCCTCCGCATTGCGGTGACCGCACCTCGTACAGACCGGCATCGACGAGCCCTCCGGGGTGAACCCTCCACCCGCACTTGAGGTTGATGGTTCGCCGAAACCTATTGCCCCGGCACCGGCAGGGTCAACGGACGACACGCCGGGACCACCCGGAGTGCCGTCACCGGACACCTCATCGCGGAAGAGCGGGCGCTCCGCTTCCTGCTCCTCGCCCTGGCCGTGGCGCGGAGCACGGTGGCGGGCAGCACTGTTGCTGTCCTCGCGTGCGCTCTTCCCGAACAACTTCGCAAACAACTTCACGGGCGATTCCCCTTGACCGACATAGACCCGCCCGTGGGGCAGGACGAACCCTGAATGAACACACCTGCCGACCCGGACATCTTCACAACGTCCGTATCCACTCGACAGTTTCCACCACGCACCACCAATCCGGTGCGCCGACCCCCCGCAACCTCACACCCTCGTCCACCGGCCCTTCGGCCCGGCGCGCTCACGGGGTCGACGACCGAGCGTAGTCAGGCCGCTTCGCCGGTCGCAAGGCGTCGACGACGATGTCGTCGGAACGCTCCACCACCGCCGTGGCCTGCTCCTTCTCCAGCGTCTGCACCACACCGCCGGGGATGTTGAGGGCGGGCTCCAGATCCTGCGGCTTGCCGATCACCTTGAACTCGTAGGGCGCTTCGATCTTCTTGCCGTCCACCTGGATGTCACCGCCGTCCCCGGCGAAGTACGTGTTGGCCACCACCCGGACGCCGTTGACCTCGATGGCCTCGGCCCCGGCCGCGCGCAGCTCCTGGATGGTGTCGAGCAGCTTGTCGGCCGCGACCGCGCGCGAGGGGTCGCTGATGGTCAGCGTGATGCCGGGGCCGTGCGCCGCCACCGTACCCGCGAGGATCCCCAGTTGCCGCTCCTTCTCCAGCGTCTGCTTCCGGGCCTCCTCGGCCTGGTCCGAGCTGTTCTCCAGCTCGGTGCGCTGGTCGTCCAGGCGCTGCTTCTCGTCCGCCAGGCGCTGGGTGCGATCGTCGACCTCGTCGAGGATCCGGACCAGGTCCTCCTGCCGCGCTCCGCGCAGCGTGTTGTCGTCGTTGGTGGACCGCACCTGGATGGCCAGCCCCAGACCGAGGCCGAACAGCAGCACCGCCACGATGAGTTGAGCCCGGCTCAGCCGGGGCGGCCACAGGCCCGCCAGCAGCCTCTGACGCCCGGAGACCTCCTGCGCGGCCGGTGGGCGCGCAGGGGCGTCCGGTACGGCGGAATCAGCGGTGTCCGGCTGTTCGCTGGGCGGGTTCTCGTCGTTGTTCATCGGCCTCAAGCCCGGAAGACGTGCCGACGGATCGCGGCGGCGTTGGAGAAGATCCGGATGCCGAGCACGACCACGACACCGGTGGAGAGCTGAGCGCCGACACCCAGTTTGTCGCCGAGGAACACGATCAGCGCGGCGACGACGACGTTGGAGAGGAACGACACCACGAAGACCTTGTCGACGAAGATGCCGTCGAGCATGGCCCGCAGCCCTCCGAAGACCGCGTCGAGCGCCGCGACCACGGCGATCGGGAGATAGGGCTCGACCACCGCCGGTACCTCGGGCCGGACCAACAGTCCGACCACGACTCCCACGACGAGGCCCAGTACGGCGATCACGATGTGCCCTTCCCTGATTCTGCCGCATCACTGCCGGCGGCCTTCGGCTCTGCTGTACGGACGATCAGGCTCGGTGCGGCGGGGAGCCGCACCTTCGCCTGATCGGACAAGCTGGTGCGGATGTCGAAGCTCTCCTTGAGCGCGTTGAGGTACTGGCCGTCGGCGCTGCCCCGGAACGCGGAGGCGAGGTTCTTCCCGTCCCCCACCGCCAGCACGGTGTACGGCGGTACGAGCGGTCTGTTGTCGACCAGTATGGCGTCGCCCGCGGCGCGGATCGCCGACAGTGCCGTCAGCCTTTGCCCATTGATGGCGATGGCCTCGGCACCGGACTCCCACAGGCCGTTGACGACCCGCTGCATGTCCCGGTCGCGCACCCGGCCCGTGTCGGCGAAGCTCGACGACTCGCGGGGCCCGCCGCCGCCCTGATCGGTGTTCTTGGCGTCGTCCACGACGAGCTTCACCCCGGGACCCTCGACCGGGGTCGCCCCGGACAGCAGGGCCACCAGCTCTCCCTGGTCCCCGCCGTGACGTTCCAGGGCCTTGCGCTGCCGCTCGCCCACGTCACTGCGGAGCTTGTCGACATCCGACTCCAGGGTGTCGGCCGCGCGGGTCTCGGCGTTGATGCGGTCGATCAGCTCTTCGCGCTCCTTCGCGACGACCGGCGCCGACACCTGCGCCTCGGCGGCACCCAGGGTGACCACGAGGGCGGCCACCACCAGGCCGGCGGCCAGGCCGAGCTTCGACTTGAGCGTACGGGGCAGCTCCGCGCTCCCGTCGGCCCTGCGGCGGGCCGAGGCCTCCGCGTACCCCTCGTCGAGGCTGTGGGCCATCACGTTGTTCAGCAGCGACATGGAGGCGTCGGGGCGTGCGGGTGGCGAGGGGGTGCTCCGATCGGGGGGCTGCTGCGACATGCCGCACATCGTCGCACGTCACCACGGCTACCGCCGAATGGCCCCACCGGTGCACCGGGACGCCCTGGACGGGGAGTTCCGGTGCACCGGTGTCAGGAGGTCACTCGCCTGCGCTCTCCACCACGGCCGACCACTCGTCGAGCAGCGCCTGCGCGGAGGCGTCGTCCGGGCCTTCCGCCCACAGATGGGTGACGGCCTCCGCCCGGTCGGGGAGCACCATGATCCACCGTCCGTCCGCCTCGACCACCCGGACACCGTCCGTGGTGTCCACGCTGCGGTCTCCTGCCGCCTCGACGACGCTGCGCATGACGAGGCCCTTGACCGCCCACGGCGTCGCGAGGTCGCGGCGCAGGACGTGGGCCCGGGGGATGCGGGCGTCGATCTGGCTGAGGGTGAGCTGGGTCCGCGCGACGAGTCCGATGAGCCGGACGAAAGCGGCCGTCCCGTCGAAGACGCTGCTGAATTCGGGAACGATGAACCCGCCGCGCCCGTCTCCTCCGAAGATGGTGGTCTCTTCGCGTCCCACCCGGGTCAGGTCGTCGGGCGAGGTGGTCGTCCACTCCACCTGGGTGCCGTGGTAGGCCGCCACCTGTTCGGCGACGCGCGTGGTCGTCACCGGCAGGGCGACCCGTCCGCTGCGCCGCTCGGCGGCGACCAGGTCCAGCATGACCAGCAGGGCCCGGTCGTCCTCGATGATCCGGCCCAGCTCGTCCACGAGGGAGAGCCGCTCACCGACCGGGTCGAACCGTACGCCGAAGGCGGCCCGTGCCGAGGAGACGATCTCCCCGAGCCGGACGAGCCCGGCGCGGCGTGTCTCGACGGACTCGGTGGGCCGCGATTCGTCGAGCCCCGGGTTGATCGTCAGGGCGTCCACCCCGAGCCGCCCGAGCAGGCTGGGCAGCACAAGCCCGGCGGAGCCGTTGGAGGCGTCCACGACGACCTTGAGCCCCGAGTCGGCGATCCCCGCGATGTCGACGTTGCGCAGCAGGGAGCCCGTGTACGAGTCGAAGACGCTGGACGGGAAGTGCAGGTCCCCGATCTCGCCGGGGAAGGCCCTGCGGTACTCCTGGCGGGCGTAGACCCGGTCCAGCTTGCGCTGCTGCGCCTGCGAGAGGTCGGCGCCCCGCTCGTCGATGAACATGATGTCCACCGAGTCGGGCACCCCCGGCGACGTACGGATCATGATGCCGCCCGCACTGCCTCGTGCCGTCTGCTGCCGGGCCACGGGCAGCGGTACGTTCTCCAGGTCGCGTACGTCGATGGCGCTGGCCTGCAACGCGGAGATGACGGCCCGCTTCAGGGCACGCGCGCCTCTGGAGTGGTCACGGGCGGTCGTGACCGTCGACCCCTTCTTGAGGGTCGTGGCGTAGGCGCCGGCCAGCCGGACCGCCAGCTCGGGGGTGATCTCGACGTTCAGGATCCCGGAGACGCCGCGCGCCCCGAAGAGGTGCGCCTGCCCGCGGGATTCCCAGATCACCGAGGTGTTGACGAACGCGCCGGCCTCGATGGTCTTGAACGGGTACACCCGCACGTTGCCCTGGATGATCGACTCCTCGCCGACCAGACACTCGTCACCGATGACAGCGCCGTCCTCGATCCGGGCCGCCCGCATGATGTCGGTGTTCTTGCCGACCACGCAGCCCCGGAGGTTGCTGTGCTGCCCGATGTACACGTTGTCGTGGACCACGGCCTTGTGAAGAAAGGCGCCGGTCTTGACGACCACATTGGATCCCACGACCGTGTGCTCACGGATCTCGACGTCCGCCTCGACCTTGGCGTAGTCACCGATGTACAGCGGCCCGCGGAGCACGGCGTCCGGATGGACCTCCGCGCCTTCGGCCACCCACACACCGGGCGAGATCTCGAAGCCGTCGAGCTCGACGTCGACCTTGCGCTCCAGGACGTCGGCCTGTGCCTTGACGTAGCTCTCGTGCGTACCGACGTCTTCCCAGTAGCCCTCGGCGATGTAGCCGTAGATGGGCTTGCCTTCCTTCATCAGCTGGGGGAAGACGTCACCGGACCAGTCGACGGAGGTGTCGGCCTGGACGTAGTCGAAGACTTCGGGCTCCATGACGTAGATGCCCGTGTTGACCGTGTCCGAGAAGACCTGGCCCCAGGTCGGCTTCTCCAGGAAGCGTTCGACCTGGCCGTTCTCGTCCACGATGGTGATGCCAAATTCCAGCGGATTGGGGACCCGGGTCAGGCAGACCGTGACGAGGCCGCCCTTCTCCTTGTGGAAGGCGATGAGGTCCGTGAGGTCGAAGTCGGTGAGCGCGTCACCGGAAATGACGAGGAACGTGTCGTCCTTCAACGCCTCCTCGGCGTTCTTCACGCTCCCCGCGGTGCCGAGTGGCTTCTCCTCGTTGGCATAGGTGAGCTCCATCCCGAGCTCCTCGCCGTCCCCGAAGTAGTTCTTGACGAGGGAGGCGAGGAACTGGACGGTCACGACTGTTTCATTGAGCCCATGCCTCTTCAGAAGCCGCAGCACATGCTCCATGATCGGCCGATTGGCCACGGGCAGGAGCGGCTTGGGCATGCTCGAGGTCATGGGGCGCAGGCGTGTGCCTTCGCCACCAGCCATCACGACGGCCTTCATGTCGGAAACGTCCTCCTAGAAGAGACGACGGTCAGCCGAGTTCGCCCGTCGGGGCATCACATTCAAGACATCACACCGCGGGTCGGCCACACTGCACGGCACCGCGTCAACGAGCTCGATCGGCTACTGCATCCGCCTTGACGAGCCGGCGGACCTGGACCACGTAGAGGATCCCTGCCCACCAATACAGCGTTGTACCCCATCCTGCGAACGCCCATCCGAAAACGGCGGCCACAGTAGCCAGCCAACCACTCCCGTCGCTGAGCAGCAACAAGGGGAACGCGTACATGAGGTTGAAGGTTGCAGCTTTCCCGAGGAAGTTGACCTGCGGCGGCGGATAGCCGTGGCGTCGCAGGATGGCCACCATCACGAGCAGCATCAGCTCACGGGCCAGCAGGGCGGCGGTGAGCCAGAGCGGCAGGATCTCACGCCAGGTGAGGCCGAGAAGGGTCGAGAGGATGTAGAGACGGTCAGCAGCCGGGTCCAGGAGCCGGCCAAGACTGCTGATCTGGTTCCACCGCCGGGCGAGCTTGCCGTCGAGGTAGTCGCTGATGCCGCTGAGCATCAGCACCAGCAGCGCCCAGCCGTCGCTGTTGGGGCCGCCGAACACCGGGCGGAGAATCAGCCACAGGAAGAGCGGTACCCCGACAAGGCGAGCCATGCTGAGGATGTTGGGGATGGTGAGGACCCGGTCCGTCTGGACCCGAGTCTCCTGGACCTCCACCCGGGAGCCTCCTGTGAAGAACGTGCGAATGATGCTCCCCGACCTTACCCTCAGCTTCCGCCGGCACATGCACAGGGGTAGGGCACTCCGGCACCTGAACGCAGAAAAGCCCCGTGCCAATGGCACGGGGCTTTCCCGGAAAAATTGTTCGGCGGCGTCCTACTCTCCCACAGGGTCCCCCCTGCAGTACCA
>NZ_JBEYKR010000182.1:0-12166 GCF_040703535.1 Streptomyces sp. NPDC007346 | reverse complement strand
GTCACGCCGGGCAGAAACCCGGCGTGCGCCTGTTCGCGCATCCGGACCCGGGAGAGGCCGAAGGTGCGCAGGTACCCCCGGGGCCTGCCGTCGACGCTGTCCCGGTTGCGCACCCGCGTGGCGCTGGCATCGCGCGGCTGGCGCCGCAACTCGGCCAGGGCGGCGGCACGTTCGGCCGCCGGGGTGGCCGGGCGGCGGACGATCTCCTTCAGTTCGGCCCGGCGGGCCGCGTACCGCTCGACGACGGCCTTGCGCTTCTCGTTCTGCGCGATCTTGCTCTTCTTCGCCATCAGACCTTCCCTCCCCGCGCACGGATGCGCGCGACCGCCGCTTCGATGCCGATCACGTCGATCGTCTTGATCGCCCGAGCGCTGAGGGTCAGCCGCACATGGCGCCCCTCGCTGGGGAGCCAGTACCGCTTGCGCTGGACATTCGGGTCGAACCGGCGTGACGTACGGCGGTGCGAGTGGGAGATGGTGTTGCCGAATCCCGGCTGCGAGCCGGTCAGTTGGCAGTGGGCGGACACGAAAAGTTACCTGCCTCTCATCGATGCGTCCCATTATTGAAAATGGAAACCATTGCCATATAGTAGCGCCCATGGCTCGCAACGAAGTACGCCCGGTCATCAAGCTCCGCTCCACCGCGGGGACCGGCTACACCTATGTCACCCGCAAGAACCGCCGCAACGATCCCGACCGCATGGTGCTGCGCAAGTACGACCCGGTCGCCCGCCGCCATGTCGACTTCCGCGAGGAGCGCTGAGGCCGGCCACCTCCGCCCGCAGCGACCCCCTACCGCTAGGACCCCTCTCATGAAGCCCGGAATCCACCCCGCCTACGGCCCCGTCGTCTTCCGCGACAAGGCGGCCGACTTCGCCTTCCTCACCCGCTCCACCCTCACCAGTGACAGGACCGTCGAGTGGGAGGACGGCAACACCTACCCGGTCGTGGATGTGGAGATCTCCTCCGCGAGCCACCCCTTCTACACCGGCACCGCCCGCGTCCTGGACACCGCCGGCCGCGTCGAGCGCTTCGAGCGCCGCTACGGACGCGGCGGTGAGGCCCGGTGACGGGGGAACAGCGGCGGAGGCTGCCCGTCGTCATCGTCTGCGGGCTGCACTCCGAAGCCCGCCGCGAGGTGGTGGAGGGGCTCCTGTCGAAGGTTCCGCACAGCGTCGCGCTCCACCACGACCTGTCGACGGCGACCGGCGGAACCGTACGCCGCACCCTGCGGGACGCCACCGGGGAGCTGTCGGCCGGCGAGACGCCCCTGGTCAACGACTGCGCGTGCTGCGCACTGCGGGAGGACCTGGTCCCCGAGCTGCGGCGGCTGGCGGACGGCGGGCCGACCCGGCTGGCGGTCCTGGAGCTCTGGGACTCCGTCGAGCCGAAGTCGATGGCCGAGGTCATCGCGGCCCACGGGGCCGACAGCTTCGAGGTCACCAATGTGATCACCGCGATCGATCCCCCTCTCGTCCTGCCGTGCCTCACCAACGGCGACGACCTGGCGGAGGCCGGCCTCGCGGCGGCACCCGCGGACCGGCGCACGATCGGGGACACCTGGGCCCGGCAGGTGGAGTACGCCCCCGTCCTGGCCCTGGCCGACAGCCCGGCGACCGACGACGAGGACCGTGCGCTGATCCGTCAGATCAACCCGACAGCACGTCAGATCGCCGCCACATCGGATGAGTTGGCACGCCTGGCCGTCGCCGGTTTCGATGTGGAGGCGGCGGCCGCCGGTCAGCATCCGGCCTGCGCGCTGCTGCCCCAGGAGGCGGACGAGGCCGGGGTCTCCACGCTCGTCTGGCGGCGCCACCGCCCCTTCCACCCCGAGCGCCTCTACCACGCGCTGGAGGACCTGTGCTGCGCGGCGGCCCGCAGCCGGGGCCGGTTCTGGCTCGCGGACCGGCCCGACACCCTGCTCTCCTGGGAAGCGGCGGGCGGCGCGCTCTGCGTGGAGAACACCGGCCCCTACCTCGCCTCCCTCCCGGACGCGGCCTGGGCCATGGTGGAGCCCTACCGGCGGGCCGCCGCCGCGCTGGACTGGCACCCCGAGCACGGCGACCGCTGCCAGCACCTGGTCTTCGTCTCCCCCGGTCTCGACCGCGACGGGCTGACCCGGCTGCTGGAGTCGTGCCTGCTCAGCGACGAGGAGTACCGGGCGGGCCGGGAGGCGTGGAAGAGCCTGCCCGCCGCCTTCGACGCACTCCTCGACCCGGTATGAACCGGGAAGCCACCCCCGTACCCCCAACCCCCCGCCCAAGGAACCCCGATGGCACGCAAGCAGGACCCCCGTAAGTCCCTCAAGGACCGCCCGAACCCGCTGGACGCGGCGAGGATCACGTACGTCGACTACAAGGACACCGATCTGCTGCGCACGTTCATCTCCGACCGCGGCAAGATCCGCAGCCGCAGGGTGAGCCGGGTGAGCGCCCAGCAGCAGCGGCAGATCGCCACGGCCATCAAGAACGCCCGCGAGATGGCGTTGCTGCCGTACACCGGTTCCGGCAGGTAGGCCGCCGTTGCCCCCTGCGGCCGGGGAGGGGCCGCTCGGGACGCGGCACCGTGCGGCCATCGCCGTGCTGTTCGCCCTGTGTCACCCGGGGACCCGGGTGACACAGGGCTCCACCGAGGGTGCCGGGCAGGTTCAGAAGGAGTAGACGGCGCTGCCGTTCATGCTCCCCGCCAGCTCGCAGGCGTTGCCGTACGTGGTCGAGAAGGTGACGCGCTCGCCGTGCCAGACGCCGTGGGCGGTGATCACGACGGGGCTCCACTGACGGGTACACATCCGGTCGGGCGAGGTCCGGGCCAGCTGGGTGAACCGGCCGTCGACCGCGTCCAGTTCCGCGCAGGCGGCTTCGGGGGCGGGGTGGGTGCCCTCGGCGCTCGGGGCGCACGTGAGCGTGACCGCCCGCTGGACCGTCGCGGTGAGCGGGTCCTCGCCCTGGGCCACGGTGAGGACGAGCGCGGAGGGCGCGTAGAGGCTCTCCGCCTTCGCCGGTGCCGCGTGGGCGGAGGTGGCGGCGAGGGCCCCGAAGACCAGGGTGCTCGCGGCGATGGTTGCGAGGATCGCGTGACGGTTGTGTCGCATGAGTGAAAACTCCTCGGTCGGGCGCTGATTGCGGACAGGAGTCTTACGCATGCGGAAAGTAGGCGCACATCGACAGCCCGCTTCCAGCCGCAGACGTTCGTTCGAACCGACCGGATGGTCGTTCGGGCAGCTCACGCGAGCCGCGGAGCCCGTCCAGCATATGGACAACCCTCGACGGTTCAACGGAGAACGACCGTCTGACCTGCAACGATCCCCCACCGGCCGGAAGCCTCGGCGAGCCGCTTCGACCGGAAAGCGACGACTGCCGGGGGCCCTGGCCGCTCGGCCGCCCTGGTGGAGACCGAGGCCGGGGCGGCACCGGTGGTCCACCAGCGGCGGCGGCCCGGTCAGCGCTCGGTGAGGAGGCCGACGCGGAGTTCGGCGAGCGTGCCGGCGATCAGCCGGGAGACGTGCATCTGGGAGAGGCCGAGTTCCGCTCCTATGCGGGACTGGGTCATCTCCTGCCCGAAGCGCATCTCCAGGATGCGCCGGTCCCGGGCGCCGAGCTGTTCGAGCAGGGGGGCGAGGGAGTGGAGGTCCTCGAAGAGCTCCAGCGCGGACTCCGGCTCGCCGATCATCTCCGAGACCGGGCGGGCGGCGCCGTGCTCGGTGTCACCCGCCTCGGGGGCGTCGAGGGGACCGGCCGTGTAGGCGTTGGCCGCGAGGGTGCCTTCGATGATCTCGGCCTCGGTCAGGTTCAGCTCCACGGCCAGCTCGGCGACGGTCGGGGCGCGGTTGAGCCGCGCCTCCAGCCGCTCCTTGGTCTGGGCCAGTTCGACGCGCAGCTCCTGGAGGCGGCGCGGAACGTGGACGGCCCACGTCTGGTCGCGGAAGAACCGTTTGATCTCGCCGACGATGTAGGGCACGGCGAAGGAGGTGAACTCCACCTCGCGGGTGAGGTCGAAGCGGTCGATCGCCTTGATCAGGCCCACGACACCGACCTGGATGATGTCTTCGAGATCTCCGTTGCCACGGTTGCGGAAGCGCCGGGCGGCGAAGTGGACCAGGGAGATGTTCATCCCGATCAGCGTGTTCCTGGCGTACTGGTGCTCGACCGTCCCCTCTTCCAGCACCTCCAGCCGGTCGAAGAACTGCTTCGAGAGGACACGGGCGTCGCGCGGTGCGATCTTCGCCGTGTCCTCGATCCAGGGCAGGCCGCCCGTGGTCAGTGTCGCTGTCGAGCGCTCGGGGGCGGCCACTGCGGCGTGGGCTTGAGGTCTGCGTACTGCCGCACAATCGACGTCACGGGACAAAGCGTCACCTAATTTACTACTGGAGGTCGAGCCCGGACAGATCGTCACTTGCCCAGACACACCGCACCTATGCGGACGACCGGGATATTGTTTCCCGCGGCGTCATGGCGGGAGGGGCGGGCGCTTCGAACCCGCCCCTCGGTCACCTGTACGCGGGCGTCAGCGCTGTCCGCCGTACCGCCGCTCGAAACCGGCGAACGCCGCCTCCTGGCGCCACTCGGTCGCCGCCTTCGGGTTGTCCGCGAGGTGGCGGGCGCAGCCCGGGGCGGGCGGGACGATCCCCGGCCGGGCTCCGGCGCAGGCGGGCACCGGGCGGTAGCCGGTGCGGGAGGAACTGGTGGCCCACAGGCCGGCGCCGTCCAGGAACGCGTACTCCAGCGAGGCGCGCGCCAGGTCCTTCAGCTCGGTGTAGCTCAGACCGTAGGTCTCGCGGGCGTACTGGTACTCATGGCTGATGTCGATGCGCGAGACGCCGGGGTCGTCGGTGGCCAGGACCACCGGTACGCCGTATCGGCGGTAGGCGTTGAACGGGTGGTCGTCGCCCGCCACGCCCAGGATCTGCTTGTTGCTGCTGAACGGCACCTCGACGGCGACGTCGCGCCGGGCCATCGTCCGGGCGAGCTGCCGCCAGTCGTCCTCGTGGACCAGGTCCACGCCGTGGCCGATGCGTTCGGCCCCGGCGACGAGCACGGCCTCACGGATGTGGAAGGTGAGGTCCTCGGGCTTGACCAGGCCGGGGGTCAGCTCACCGGCGTGCAGGGTGAGCCGGACGTCCGGGTACTGGGTGCGCAGGTACTGGAGCATCCGCATCTGGAGGCTGTAGTTGCGCAGCGCGCTCTCCCCGTCCTCCGGCTGGACGAGGTTGACGGCGACGAACCGCGAGTCGCGCTCGGCGAGGCGCAGCCCGACGGCCATCTGTGTGAACACCCGCTCCGGCGAACTGCCCCGGGAGACCTGGGAGATCCACCGTACGGGCAGTCGGCAGCCCGGGTCGGGGCGGCGGGTGTCGCAGTGCGCGGCCTGGCGGAACTGGGCGTCGGCGGCGTCCGCCTCACGGACGGCCTCGGCGACGACCTGGTCGAGCTTGCCGCCGGCGACCAGCTTGCGGTGGAAGGCGGCGAGGTCGGCGTCGTAGCCCACGGACTCGGCGAGCTTGCGCGCGCTGTCGGAGGCGGGGGTGACCAGGGTCTCCAGATAGAACTGGTTCTGCTCCACCACGGTGTTGGCCACATTGGCGAGCAGCTTCCCGCGATCACGCGTCGCCTCGCCGAACTTGCCGAAGGTGTCGAAGAAGTGGTCGTGGCCGGACTGGTCGGCCGGGAAGTCCTGCATCGATCAGGCGCGGACGATGCGCTGCCGGAACTCGGCGTCCGTGCGGGCGTCGGCGGCCGGACGCGTGCCCGGTCCGCAGGGCGGGGGCACGGCCGTCGTCGTCGCGTCGATGCACAGTCCGTTCTCGCCCGCGAGCTGGATCAGGTACTCGGTGGTGACCGCGCCCGACAGGTGGTTGTGGAGGTCGCCTCCCTTGGGCAGCGCGGCGAAGAAGGCCTTCAGCCGCTCCGGGTCGCCCTCCAGCGCGTCGAGGTGGTCGGAGGTCCGGCGCTCGGCCGGGGTGGTGACGCGGTGGTGCGGCTGCGCGGCCGACGTGGTGGCCGGGTCCTGTGCGGGTGCCGCGGTGGCCGGGACGGTGGGGAGCAGGGTCAGGAGAGCGAGTGCGCCGATCCCGGCGGGGACCAGGGACTTGGGACGGTGTGCCGTCCGAATCGATGAGATCACCGCCGAATGATCGCTTCGGCGGACACCCTTCCCCGCCCGAACCGCGTGGACAGGGACCAAGATCCACCCGATCGAGTGGGGAGACCGTGTCTTCCCCGGTGGGTAACGGCGGCCGGGGGGTGACCTTTCGAGGCGCGGGGGTCCTCGAACGGCTTGGGGGTCACGGCAGTTCGGCTGGGGGCTCGGAGGCGGTGGCCGGGCTCGGAGGCGGTGGCCGGGTCCCTAAGGCGGTGGCCCGCTTCACCGGGCGCTGGTCTCCACCGTGACGAGCGGGGCGAGTTCGCCGCGCTGCGCCTCACCGGCGCATGCCGTTTGAGACCGGCTGGACGCGGGGCTAGAGCCCGGGGGTGTAGGGGGCGATGCCGATGATGAGGATGTCGCGTCGGCCGCTGTTCTTGCCGTCGGCGAGGTGGACGGGGGCGACGTAGTGGCTGACGCGGTGGTCGTGCACGCCGTAGCCGTCCAGCGGTTCGGTCATCATGAACCGGGCGTGCAGGGCGTCGGCGGGCAGTGTGTCGGGGCGCCGGCCCGCGCTTTCGGCGGTGGCGATGGCGTTCTCACCACCGCTGATGTTGTGGCAGCCGATGAGGTGGGCGAACGTGAAGGTGGCGGGTGAGCCGCCGTCCTGGTGCAGGCAGTTCGGTGACGAGACCGCCACCCGCTGCTGTCCGCGCACGGCGAGCGTGATCATGTGGACGCCGATGTAGAGGGGCGCGTGGTGCAGGTCCCGCAGCCACAGTGCCTGGTCGAGGTCGGCACGGATGAGGGCGTTCAGCAGGCGGTTGCCGTGCAGGGCCGGCGGGATGTCGGGCAGCCTGCGCCGTACGCGGGGGAACTCGGGGTTGTGCTCGTCCTGCCAGTACTCGGTGACGGTGCCGAATGCGGGGTCGGGAGCGCCGGGGACGAACGACAGCTCGCCGCTCCAGGGGAGGTAGACGGCGTGCGAGTAGCGGCGGTAGCGGTTGGTGTCCGGCGCGTAGGGGTCGGGAGGCAGGTCCTGGTAGCCGTGGGCGAGCTGGGCGAAGTCCCCGGTCAGCGCTTCGGTGTCCACGCCCAGGTCGGCGGCGCGCAGCCGGGCGTAGCCGTCGCGGCGCACGGTCGCGCGGTCGTCCGGGTGATCTGGCGCCGGGGCACCGGCGGCAGCCGCTCCGGGGGCGTCGCCGGCCGGGCGGGCGGGCGCCGCCGGCGGGGAGCCGTACGGATCGTCCGTGGGCACGGGGGCGGTGATGTCCACCGGGCTCGGCGCGGACCGGATGTCGTCCATGGTTTCCTCCAGCGTCCGTGACCGGCCGCCGGAACCCCCTTCAGCCGGGGCGCCGGCTTCCGGCCCGTCTGTTCCAGCGCTGTCCGTCTCCGGGCGCACATCGCTCGCGCGCTCCACGGGAGCCTGGCGGCGGTTCGCCTGTCTCCGTCGTCGGCACGGATCCGTCCAGGCGCCCTCGTGTTCGTTCCTCAGCGTGGCACGGCTCCTGGACGGCGGCGTGGTGGAGGCCGCCAGACAGATGAGAGGCGAGCCGGGCGGGCGCCGGGCCGGCTGTGCGGCAGGGCGGCGGGAGTCCCGTGGGGGGCCGTCGTCAGGTGGGGGCATCCGCACGGTCCGTCTCCGTCCCGGTGCCGGTGGTGTGCCGTCCGGGGCCGGTACCGGGGTCCGTCATACAGGTCACCAGGTCGTCCACGACCGCGTGGAGACCGCCCGTCCGATGGGCGGCACGCTGACGGTCCGCGCCGGTCCCGCGGACGGCCAGCCGGTCGAAGAAGCCGGTGACCCGTTCGAGGTCTCCCAGCTCCTCCAGGGCCGCGCCGATGTGATCCAGGAGCCGCCGGGCACGCTCGGGCGCGGGCAGCATCCGCCCGGACAGCGGGTCCACGCCCTGCCCTCGCCAGCCGTCGCGTGTCCCGTACCAGTAGGCCGCACGGAGCAGTTCGCCGCCGCGCCGCGGGCCCGGGTCGCCCTGCCCCACCAGGCGGGCGGAGGTCACCACCAGGGCACGTACGACAGCGGCGATCGCCACGGAGTCGGCGGGATCGGCGGGGACGTCCATGCACCGCACCTCCAGGGTCGGCAGGTGGGGGTGCGGACGGATGTCCCAGAACGGCAGTTCGGCGAAGGACATCCCGCCCACGTCGGCCATGGCCTCGGCGGTGCGCCGGTAGTCGTCGAAGGACTCGGCGTACGGCGGCGGGCCCAGACACGGAAAACCCAGGCGCATCACCGACCGCCAACTCGCGAAGCCGGTGTCCCGGCCGTCGTGGAACGGCGAGTTCGCGCTCATCTCCACCAGCAGCGGCAGCCACACGCGCACATGGTTGCCCGCCAGGGCCGCCACGTCCCGGTCGGGCAGGAACACATGGACGTGCAGTGCGCAGACCGCGAAATCGTCCATCATCGACCGGAACAGCTCCACGCCGGCCCGGTACCGCGCATGATCCCCCACCGGCACCCCGGCCCCGCCCCCGATCACCGGCGTTGCGGCAGGGCATGCCCGTACCCCCTCCGTCACCGCCGAGGCGGCCAGCGCCCGGCGCAGCCGGACCAGCTGGGCGTGCAGCTCCTCCGCCGACGCGCACGGCGTCGTACGCACCTCGACCTGGAGATCCGCGAACTCCCGGCACACCAGATCCCCCAGCTCCCCGGTGGCCCGGTCCGCCACCCGTGGCCCGGCCGGCACCACGGCACGGGTGTCGGCCCGCACCAGGAAGTGCTCCTCCTCCACCCCCATCGTCACCGCTCCGTCGCCGACCCGCGCACACGCCCTGCCGCTGTTGTCCATCCGTCCACCGTCGCCTCCGCCCCCGCCCCTGTCGCCCGGCTCCCCGGCCGAACGGCCGAGCCGCGCGCCGAGGCGGCCCCCTGCGCGGGACGCCGTCCTTCGTGTCTCCCCCGTTCGCCGGACGCCGGACGGCCGCATCTCAGCGCACCCTCCCCCACGCGTTCAGCGGTGTGGCGGGCAGCTCCGGCGCCGGAAGCGGCGGGCCGTCGTAACCCTTCGCCTCATACCTGGCGATGACCATCGGCACCGTGGACTTCGCGCCCGAGGAGGTCGACCGGGTCGCCCAGGAATACCGCCGGCCAGGCGTGCCCTTCGTCCTGCGCGACGCGCCACCGCCACCTCGCTCTTCGACGGCCGGGAACCGCAGGGGCCCGGGGGTCACCCAGGTGCGCTCATGGCGCCCCGGCCCGGAACAGAACGGCATCGACGGCCGCGGCATCGCCATGTACGGGCAGTCGCCGGAAAACCCTGAAACGATTCCCGTGGTCGCGCCGTCCCGACCATGCGACCGTCTGTCGGGTCGTGCCGTTGACCGACTCCTGCGCCCCTGTTCTTCGGCGAAACCAAGGCAGGCTACTTCCAGCCCCGGCGCCCGCATGCGGACAAGGCATACGACGTCCCTCACCGCGCAAATGGTTATGGGGCAAGCACATCGGCGTCCGTATCGCCCGCACGGGAGTCGAATCCAGCGAACGGTCAGGGCGCCGGCGTCGGGTCATCGAACGCACCATGTCCTGGCTGACCGGCTACCGCCGACTCGACCACCGCTACGAACGCCAACCCCGCAACCACCTGGCCTTTCCCGCGCTCGCCGCCACCCTCTGCCGCTACAAACGACTCCTCCGAATCACCACAGAGGACACACTCTTAATCCACCTCCTTCAAGTGCACAGATTCGGCCACCATGACCGACCCCTGTGTCACACCCATGATTTCGGGGAAGCTTCCGTCGTTACGCGGACACCACTCTTCCCATTTCCCAATGAAAGCGCAGCTCAGGTACTTGATTGCCACTGGCTGCGTTCTCATGCATACTGACGTCGGTTCACGCATGTAACCTGAAGGGCGGTTGACGTGTCGGAGCGACGATTACCATTACTCCCGAGCGGTCGGCATTCCGGCCGCTCACCGGAGACCTGCTTATTCCGATGTGGTAATGCCTGTGCCGGACACGCACCCAATACCTCGGGAAACCGTTACTTCGGCAGCGTGCTGCGCGAGTCCGTCTCCCGCAGAATCCTGCTCGGGGCGGGGGCCGCCGCTCTCGCCGCTCCGCTCATTCCCTCCACCGCGTCGACCGCCGCGGCCAGGAGCCCCTCCGAGGGAGCCCTCTCCTCCGGCTCACCGGCCGGGAAGGCCCACGGATTCCTCCCGGTCCCGCCGGATCGCGGGGACCGCGTCACCGTCCCCGAGGGTTTCACGTACGACGTGCTCATCCGCTGGGGTGACCCGGTGCTCGCCGGGGCCCCGCCCTTCGACTTCGGCCACCAGACCGAAGCGGCGCAGTCCGGCCAGTTCGGCCCGAACAACGACTACTGCGCCCTCGTCCCGCTGCGCTCCGACGGCCGGTGGCTCATGGTGAGCAACCACGAGTACGTCAACGAGCTTCTGATGTTCCCCGGCTGGAACCCCGAGAGCCCTTCCGAGGAGCATGTCCGCACCTCCTGGGCGGCGTACGGGATGTCCGTGGTGCTGGTCGAGCGCGAGCGCGCCGGGGGCCGGCTGCGGGCCCGCCCGGCCTCCCGGTGGAACCGCCGCATCACCCTGCACACCCCCTTCGAGGTGCGCGGCCCGGCGGCGGGTTCGCCGCTGCTGCGCACCGAGGCCGACCCGACCGGCCGTACCGTGCTCGGCACCATGGCCAACTGCGCGGGCGGCACGACCCCGTGGGGCACCGTGCTCTCCGGCGAGGAGAACGTGCACATGCCGTTCTCCCACGCGGAGAAGCCGACCGATCCGCTGGTCAAGGAGGGCCTGGAGCGCTACGGCTTCCCGGAGGGGCCCTCACTGCGCGCCTGGGAGAAGTACGACCGGAGGTTCGACCTCGGCGCGGAGCCGCACGAGGCGCACCGGTTCGGCTGGATCGTCGAGGTCGACCCCCACGACCCGGATTCGGTGCCGGTCAAGCACACCGCGCTCGGGCGGTTCAAGCACGAGGGCGCGACGATCAGCGTGGCCCCCGACGGCCGCGTGGTCGCCTACATGGGTGACGACGAACGTTTCGAGTACATCTACAAGTTCGTCTCCGACGGGCGGATGCGTAAGGGCGACAGCTGGTCCGCCCGGCAGCACAACATGCGGCTGCTGGACTCCGGCACGCTCTACGCGGCCCGTTTCACCGGCGACAGCCCGGCGGAGGAGATCGACGGCTCCGGGGCGCTGCCCGGCGACGGCGAGTTCGACGGCACCGGAAAGTGGCTGCCGCTCGCCCACGGCGACCGCAGCTTCGTCCCCGGCATGACCGGTGACGAGGTCTACGTCTTCACCCGGCTCGCGGCCGACCGCGCCGGCGCGACCCGGATGGACCGCCCGGAGGACGTCGAGGCCGACCCCCGCACGGGGCGGGTCTACGCGGCGCTGACCAACAACGACTACCGGGGCGCCGCGGGTCACCAGGGCCCCGACGAGGCCAACCCCCGCAGGGACAACCGCGACGGCCACGTGCTGGAGCTGTGCGAGCGCGGGAACGACCCGACCGCGGAGCGCTTCGTCTGGCGGCTGATGCTGGTCTGCGGCGACCCCGACGACCCGAGCAGCTACTACGCCGGCTACGACAAGTCCCGGGTGAGCGCGATCTCCTGCCCCGACAACCTCGCCTTCGACGCCGCGGGCAACCTGTGGATCGCGACCGATTCGGGCGGCCAGGCCGGCGTCAACGACGGCCTCTACATGGTGCCGCTCAGCGGCCCCGAGCGCGGCAGGGTGCAGCGCTTCCTCACCATCCCGGCGGGCGCGGAGTGCTGTGGTCCGGTGGTCGGCGAGGACCATGTGCTGGTCTCGGTCCAGCATCCGGGTGAACTGCCCGGTGCCACCCCGGCCGACCCCGCCTCCCACTGGCCGGACGGCGCGGGCTCCCAACCCAGGGCCGCGGTGATCGCCGTCCGCAGGAAGGACGGCGGCCCCATCCTCCGGCGCAACGGCTGACGCCGTGGCCGCCCGTCCTCCCGTGCCGTCTCGCACCGCGGTGGGGCGGGGGGGGGCGGCCCCCCCCCGGCCCCGCCCCGCGCCGGGGTTCACATGTCATCCAGAAAAGGACGCAGGTATGAATATTTCCTT